>NZ_JBFODN010000150.1:0-28401 GCF_040908345.1 Aeromonas sp. R3-1 | reverse complement strand
ATTGATAATGCCGACCAAAACGCGCCCGCTGGCGCGTTTTGGCTATCTGGCGTTTGCCCCCTTCTCTTTTTCTCCTGCAATAGTCGATCTTCTCCCGCAATACCCAACCCCATCGGGCATCCCCAACGCACCGCTTCTGATCTTGATCTCAAAAACGCTGCTCAGGTGTGACCAGTTCCGGTAAAACCCGCGAGCCGGACCATCGGCGTTGCCATGGGATTGCCACAATGCCAGAATCGGGCCCTTGCACTGCGTTGATTCGGATTTTCGGGACGCGGCCCACGGCCAGCGCCCACAAGAGAAGGACTCCCCATGGCCATCACCCTCTATGGCATCAAGAACTGCGACACCATCAAGAAAGCCCGCAAGTGGCTGGATGAGGCCGGTATCGACTACCGCTTTCACGACCACCGCGCCGACGGCCTGAACCCGGACGATCTGGACAGCTGGCTGGCAAAACTCGGCTGGGAAGCCCTGCTCAACAGCCGCGGCACCACCTTCCGCGCCCTGCCGGATGAGGCCAAACAGGGGCTCGACACCGCCAAGGCGCGCGCCCTGCTGCTGGAGCACCCGGCCATGATCAAGCGCCCGCTGCTCGACCGTGACGGCGAACTGACTCTGGGTTTCAAGGCTGATCACTACCAATCCCTCTTCTCCCGTTAAGGACAACTAAGGACAACTGATGTCGGATGTCATCGCACTGGCCAAGGATCTGATCCGCCGCCCCTCCGTTACCCCCCTCGATGAAGGGTGCCAGACCCTGATGGCGGAGCGCCTCGCCAAGCTAGGGTTTGTCATCGAGCCCATGGTGTTTGAGGACACCACCAACCTCTGGGCCCGCCGCGGCAGTGAGGGGCCGCTGTTCTGCTTCGCTGGCCACACCGACGTGGTGCCCGCCGGGCCGCTGGACAAATGGCACACTCCGCCGTTCGAGCCGACCATCAGGGATGGCGTGCTCTACGGCCGTGGCGCCGCCGACATGAAGGGCTCGCTGGCTTCCATGGTGGTGGCGGTCGAGCGCTTCGTGGCCGAGCATCCGGATCACACCGGGTCCATCGCCTTTCTCATCACCTCCGATGAGGAGGGGCCCTTTATCAATGGCACCACCCGGGTGATCGACACCCTGGAGGCCCGCAACGAGAAGATCCGCTGGTGCATCGTCGGCGAGCCCTCCTCTACCGCCGTGGTCGGAGATGTAGTGAAAAACGGCCGCCGCGGCTCCATCACCGGCGATCTGCTGGTGCGCGGGGTGCAGGGCCATGTGGCCTATCCCCATCTGGCTGACAACCCCATTCACAAAGCCGCGCCAGCGCTGGCCCAGCTTGCCGCGACCGTGTGGGATGAGGGTAACGCCTACTTCCCCCCCACCAGCTTCCAGATCGCCAACATTCAGGCCGGCACCGGCGCCTCCAACGTCATTCCGGGCGAGTTGCAGGTGCAATTCAACTTCCGCTTCAGTACCGAACTGACCGACATGGATATCCGTGAGCGGGTCGAAGCGCTGCTGGATAAACATGGCCTCGATTATCAGCTGAACTGGACCCTCTCCGGCCAACCTTTCCTCACCGATACCGGCGCGCTGCTCGATGCGGCCGTGGCGGCCATAGAACTGGTTAATGGTCAGCGACCGGCCCTGCTCACCACCGGCGGCACCTCGGACGGGCGCTTTATCGCCCCTACCGGCGCCGAGGTGATTGAGCTCGGTCCCGTCAACGCCACCATTCACAAGGTGAACGAGTGCGTGAAGGCGGACGATCTGGATCTGCTGGCGGACATGTACCAAGGGGTGCTCGAGAGATTGCTGGCATGACGCAGGAACAACTGCTGGGGCTCGACGAGAGCCACCTTATTCTGGTGGGGCGCGGCCCCCATCGTCTGACTGCCGCCACCGCCGCGGCCTTCAACGACATGCAGGTGGCAGCCGCCTATGAGGGGTTCAACCTGCAGGCGGCCTCCAGCTGGCGCAGCTTCGAGCGCCAGCTCGCCATCTGGAATGGCAAGTGGCGCGGCGAACGGCCGCTGCTCGATGCCAACAGTCAGCCCATCGATGCCCTGCAACTGGGCGAGATAGAGCGGCTGCACGCCATCCTGCGCTGGAGCGCTCTGCCCGGCACCAGCCGTCACCACTGGGGGACCGATCTCGATATCTACGACCCAGACTGCCTGCCCGCCGATACCAAACTGGCGCTGGAGCCCTGGGAGTATGAAGCCGGGGGCTGGTTTGCAGATCTCAGCGAGTGGCTCAGCGACCATATGAGCGACTTCGGCTTCTTCCTCCCTTATGCCAAGCCGGTCGGAGCAGAGAGCGGGGTCGCCTACGAGCCCTGGCATATCAGCTTTTCGCTGGAGTCCGACGAGCAGCGACTCGATCCCGCGGCACTGGCGCTTTGTCTGCAACAGGCGGATATTGAAGGCAAGTCGACCATATTGGCCAACCTTGATGAAATTTTGGCCCGTTATGTCACCACCTGTCCTGACGAAAGGAAAATCCCATGAATCTCTGGCTGTGGATAGGGTTGCCGCTGCTGTTCCTGCTCGGGCTGTTTCTCAATGCCATCAAAGACATGAAACGGCTGGAGAAGCAGTTGCCCAACTACAAGGACAAGATCCGCGAAGTGAAGGATGACGAGGACGACTGAATCCCGCCCCCATCCCGTGGGGAGCGCCCTTGTGCTCCCCTCTCCCTCTGCTGTGCCGTTTCACTTTTCCCCGCCCTCTCCTCCCTGCGTATCCTGAAATCGACGCTCCTTTGACTCCGCTTTTGTTAACCCCGTCACTGTCAGAATATGGCGCGCCCATGCTGAAAAAAGGGATGAAAAATGTAAGAAAGTGCAAATTGATGCACAAATAAGCCACACAAGGGGGGCCTAACTGCATATAATGTGCCTACTTTGCACATTACCAGGAAGGAGTTCGCCCTTGGATGCCGCTACCATCAACAGTTTCTTTTTTGTCGCTGCCCTGTTGGTGGGAGCCAGCGTACTGTTGAGCGCCCTCTCTTCCCGCCTCGGTATTCCCATTCTGGTTATCTTCCTCGCCGTCGGCATGCTGGCCGGTGAGGATGGCCCAGGTGGTATCCACTTCGCTGACTACTCCATCGCCTATCTGGTGGGCAACCTGGCGCTCGCCATCATTCTGCTCGACGGCGGCATGCGCACCCGGGTCTCATCGTTCCGGGTGGCGCTCTGGCCTGCCTTGTCGCTGGCGACGGTCGGGGTGGCCATCACCACCGGCCTGACGGGTCTGGCCGCCGCCTGGCTGTTTGACCTCAGTCTGATGCAGGGGATGCTGATCGGCGCCATCGTCGGCTCCACCGATGCGGCGGCGGTCTTCTCCCTGCTTGGCGGACGCAGTCTCAACGAGCGGGTGAGCGCGACGCTGGAGATAGAGTCAGGCAGCAACGACCCCATGGCGGTGTTTCTTACCGTCACCCTGATCGAGGTGCTCGCCACCGCCCAGCAAGGGCTGGATGGGGGCTTCCTGCTGCTGCAACTGGTCAAGCAGTTTGGACTTGGCGCCGGGATTGGCCTTGGCGGCGGCTGGCTGCTGTGGCGCCTCATCAACACAGCCCGCCTGGCGCCGGGGCTCTATCCACTGCTCACCGTCAGCGGCGGCCTGCTGATCTTCGCCCTCACCACGGCGGTCGGTGGCAGCGGCATTCTCGCCATCTATCTCACCGGTCTGTTGCTCGGTAACCTCGCCCTGCGCAGTCGCAGCACCACATTGTCGGTGCTGGACGGTCTGACCTGGCTCAGCCAAATCGGCATGTTTCTGGTGCTGGGGCTGCTCGCCTCACCCCACAAGCTGCTGCCCATCGCCCTGCCCGCGCTAGCGCTGGCGATGTGGATGATCCTGTTTGCCCGCCCGGTGTCGGTCTGGATCGGGCTGCTGCCGTTCAAGAACTTCGCCCCCCGCGAGCGCTGGTTTATCTCCTGGGTTGGCCTGCGCGGCGCCGTGCCCATCATTCTGGCGGTCTTCCCCATGATGGCGGGGCTGCCCAACGCTCAGCTCTACTTTAACGTCGCCTTCTTCGTGGTGCTGGTCTCGCTGATTTTGCAGGGCAGCTCGCTACCGCTGGCCTCAAAACTGGCGCGGGTGGAAGTACCTGCACCACCGTCCCCCATCAACCGCTCGGGGCTCGAGATCGATCTCGACAGCCAGTGGGAGACCTTCGTCTACCAGCTGGGGGAGGAGAAGTGGTGCATCGGCTCGCCACTGCGGGATCTGCAGATGCCTACCGGCACCCGGATCTGCGCCCTGTTTCGTGGCCGCGAGCTGCTCCACCCCTCGGGCAGTACCTGTCTGCAGGCCGATGACATCCTCTGTGTGATCGGTCACGAACGTGACCTCCCTGCCCTCGGTCAGCTCTTTAGTCAGGCGCCGGAACAGGATCTCGGCCCCCGCTTCTTCGGTGACTTCCTGCTGGAAGCGGCGGCACGACTGGTGGATCTCGCCCCTCTTTACGGGCTGGATGTGAGCGAGGTGGCGGATCAGACACTGGGCGATTTTATTGCCAGCCAGTTGGGCGATAATCTGGTGGTCGGTGACAACATCGAATGGCAGGGCCTGATCTGGACCGTGGCCGAAATGGACGAGAGCGTGCCGGGCAAGATCGGGGTGCGCTTTCAGGAAGAGGACCCGGTCTGACCGACCGTCCCGTATCAAGTCCCCAGCAAGAAGGGAGAGTGTTATGCCATATCAAAGTTTGCTGTCCGGCCCCCTGCCCCCCGCAGCCAATCTGGGGGTCATTGAAGGCTTTTTTGGCAAGGGATGGAGTTGGCAGGCCCGCGCCCGCTACGCCCAGTGGCTGCCACGCCACGGCTACGGCTTCTATATCTATGCCCCGAAAGAGGATGGCTATCTGCGCAAGCACTGGGCCCTCCCCTGGCCCGAGCAGCAGCTGGCGGATCTCGCCGAGCTGGCGCGCCAGTGCCGTGCCAACGGGCTCGCCTTCGGGGTGGGCTTGAGCCCCATGGGGGCGCACCACGACTACGAGCGCAAACGCCCGGCGCTGCTTGAGAAAGTGCGCCTCATCGACGAGATGCTCCAGCCCGACATTCTGGCGGCGCTGTTTGACGACATGAAGGGGGATACCCCGGATCTGGCCCGCCACCAGCTCACCATCGCCCACGACATCGCGGCTCACAGCAAGGCGGCCCGCCTCATCTTCTGCCCCAGCTACTACTCGACCGATCCGGTGCTGGAGAAGGTGTTTGGCGCCATGCCTCCCCGCTATCTGGAGGAGCTTGGCGAACAGCTCGACCGCCGCTTCGAGATCTTCTGGACCGGCCCCAAGGTCTGCTCCAGCGAATATCCAGCCAGCCACCTCAAGCAGGTGACCGAACTGCTCGGCCGCAAGCCCTTCCTGTGGGACAACTACCCGGTTAACGATGGCAGCAAGGCGAGCAGCTACCTGCACCTGCGCGCCTTCGAGAACCGCCCCGCCGAGCTGGCGGATCTGCTCGCCGGCCATGCGGTCAACCCGATGAAGCAGGCAGCGCTCTCCGCCCTGCCCCTCGCTACCCTGCCGATGAGCTACCGACTCGGCAAGCAGTACGACCCCGACAAGGCGCTGCATGCCGCCCTCAACGCCACCTGTGGCCCGCAGATCTCGGCGATGATCGAGGCCGACCTGCCGCTGTTTCAGGATCTGGGGCTGGCACAGCTCACCTCCGAGCAAATTGCCGCTCTCAAGGCGCGCTATCTGCCGTTTCGTGACCAATCCTGCGTCGACGAAATCGTGCGCTGGCTGGACGGGGAGTATGTGTTCGACCCCGACTGCCTGACCGATTAAACCACCCCCGCAGGGGGGCAGAAGGGAGGTTGTATGGATGCACACCTGCTTTACCAGAATCTGGCGGTGATCGCCGCCTTCTTGCTGATCTACAGCCTGATCGCGGGGCGCTTCGAATCAAAACTGGTAAATGGCCCCCTGCTCTTTCTGCTGACCGGCTGGTTGCTGGGGCCGGGAGGGCTGGAGCTGCTCTCCCTCTCTATCGACAGCGCAGGCATCAAGCTGCTGGCAGAGCTGACGCTGGTCATCGTGCTGTTCAACGATGCCGCCAACACCAACTGGCAGGTATTGCTGGCCAACCGCCAGCTCCCCATCCGGCTACTGCTGATTGGCCTGCCCCTCACCCTGCTCTGTGGTGCCCTGTTTGGCCACTGGATTTTCCCCGACCTGCCACTGCTGGAGATGGCTATCCTCTCCACCATTCTTGCCCCCACCGATGCGGCGCTCGGCAAGGCGGTGGTAAGCAACCCCGCGGTGCCTGCACCGGTGCGCGAAGGGCTCAATCAGGAGAGCGGCCTCAACGACGGCATCTGCGTGCCTGTGCTGCTTCTGCTGCTGGCTCTTATCGCCCCCACAGAGCAGCACGCAGGCACCGCCACTCTGGCTATCACCCTGATGCTGGAGGAGATCGGCATTGGCCTGCTGGTCGCCTTTGTGCTGACCAGCCTCACCATCCGGCTACTGAAAATCTCCTATCTCAACGGCTGGCAACTGCCGCTCTGGCGCCAGCTCACCATGCCGGGGCTGGCCCTGCTCTGCTTTGCACTGGCCCAGACTCTCGGTGGCAGCGGCTTTATCGCCGCCTTTGTCGGCGGCCTCTTTATCGGCCACCGCCTCGGCGAGCACAAGCACGCCTATATGGACAGCTGCGAAGGCTACGGCGACCTGCTCTCCGTTGTGATCTGGATGGTGTTTGGCGCAACCCTGATGCCCATTTTGCCGGAGTTGCTGCACTGGCAATACTGGCTCTATGCCATTGCCAGCCTCACCCTGCTGCGGATGGTGCCGGTCTGGCTGAGCCTCATCGGTACCGGCCTCAAGCCGGAGCTCAAGCTCTTTATCGGCTGGTTCGGGCCGCGGGGCCTTGCCAGCATCGTCTTTGCGGTGATGGTGCTGCAAAACGAGCCCTCCCTGATTGGCCAGCGCCCCATCATCGCCACCGTGCTCTGCACCATCATATTGAGCGTCATCCTGCACGGCCTCACCGCCAACCCCTGGGTCGAGCGTTTCAAGCCTCGCTGAGCTACCCTGCGCCCATTAAAAATGCCACCTTGCGGCTGTCTCTTGATCACAACTGTTGATGCTCAAGAGACAGCGCCAGTTCATAGCCTTCAAGGAGGGTCTGTAACCTAAACCAGCCCTCCCATAACACCGCTATCGAGGCTCGCCCCGTGCGCTTGGTGTCCTTCCAGCCCCCAGTATCGCCAGGCTCTTGTGCGCCCACGCCATATCGCGGGCTTCATTTGGAAGGGCCCTCTTCTCCATCTTCAACCACAGCAGCGTCCAGCTCTTTGTGCCCAGCAGCCCTTGGCAGCTCTCTCCCTGCGCGGCAGGCTCCTCTTTGATAAATCGCAACTGCAGCAACCGTACCGCGATAAAGGCCAGGATGACGCTCATGCGCGTCAGGTTTTCCCGGCTCTGCATCTTCAACGCCTCGACCCGCGTGCCTGCACTCTTCCAGACCTTGTGGTAATCCTCGATGAGCCAGCGCCGCTCGTAGTAGCCGATAATCTCGCTGGCCTGCCCGGCGCAGGTCACCGCTGCACTGGTCGGCAGGTGCCACTCCAGCCGATCATCGGCATCGCTCTGCTCGATGCATCCCACGTAGTAGAGCGGGATATCAGGCTCGCTACGCTTGTTGGCCGGAGCCTTCAGGGTGACCCAGGCAAACTTGATGTCGAGCACGGCCTCTCTGGCTTTTCTGCCACCGCGCTGGGCTATCTTGACCACCCGGGTGCCCGCGGATTGGCACTGCCTGGCATAGTCGTAGAGCCTGTTGTCGTGCTCGTTGATACAGCGGCTTTGCATCGAGCGCACCACGAAGCGCTGGGTATGTTTCTGCTTGTAGTTCAGGTATTCATAGATATCCGCTTCCCGGTCACAGACCGAGATGACGTTGGCCATGGTGCTGCCAAGCCGTGTGGCGAGTGTCTTGGCGGTTTGCTCCCATTTGTAGCTCTCTTTCTCCTGATAGGGGCGGGTCGCGTAGTGGGCACGCTGTCCTCGTTTGCTGACATCGCGGGTCCAGATTTGCTGGGCGGTCAAGTCCACCACCTTGCGCTCGTGCGGCGCGAACAGCAGCACGGAATGAGCCTGCAGGGCGCGACTGCAGCCCTGGTTGGTATGACCCAACTCGTCTCTGACGCTGGCATGATTGAAGGTAAGGGCAGTGGTGTCTTCCAGCGCCAACAAGAGGGAATGGTCTCTGGCATGGGCGGCGGTGACGGCAAAGCCGGCGTTGGCAATGGCCTCGGCACAGACATGTGGGCTGCGAATGAAGCGGTATGCGCCTTCCATATCAGCAGGTGAGAGGGGAAGGTGTGACACGCATTCTCCTGGTTGGTGAACAAGGGCAGTGGCGAGGGCAGCCAGCCTTCTGGTGCGTCTTGGGTCGTTAAGGTTGGCGTGACCAAACTGTGTCTGCGCCCAGTGCGCCGGTTGAGTGAAGGGCATGTTAGATGAAAGGTTCAGATCACAGAATGGGAGAGAAGTTCAAAAAAATCCCCAAGCGATGCCTGGGGATTTTTGTATAAGAAACAGGCCAATTGGCCGCCCTTGATGTTTCTTAGCGAATCGTCGCCATCTGCCGCACACAGCGTTGCTCCCTGTCATCCACCCGCTTGGCAAACCAGGCGGTGGTGAGGTTGCGGGTGATTTTTGGGCTCTTTAGCTGTATGCCGGGCAGGATGGCGCGGGGCAGTCGCTTGCCCGCTTGCTTGTCGGCCAGGGTAAAGATGCGATGGTAGAGATCGGTCTCGGCAAATTCGGCGGTATCCCCTTTGCGCAGGCTCTGGTGGATCGCCTGCTTGCTCATATTGACCCGGTTGGCGAGGGTGTAGACGGCAAGCTCGGTATTGCCCGGCAGATCCGAGTCATAGCGGATCAGATCCCCGTCCAGCGCCAGAGTTTTGCCACTCAAACGGCTGACGGCGGCCTGAAAAGCGGCATTGCGGCTGGCGTACCAGCCAGCGTTGAAATCGGCAAAGCGGTAGAGGGTATCCGGGTAGTCGGCGGGATAACCGAAGATATGCTTGGTGCCAAACCAGATGCCGCCGCGACGGGTAAAGACTTCGTGGCGGATGGAATCCTTGATTGGATAGGGGTAACCACGGGCGTTGGCCTCGGCAAAGGCGATACTCACCTGCATCGGGCCGCCGGTATGCACCGGGTTGAGGTTGCCAAACAGCGTCTTGCCCATCGGCAGCATGCTGATCATGTCTTCGAAGATTTCACTCATCTCCCGCTCGGTACGCAACTTGTCGATCCGCTCGGCGTAGCTCTTGCCGGTGGGCGAGTTGATGGAGAGCGCGGCCCGCACCATAAATTCGGGGATCAGCAGCTTGGCTGCCCGTGAGTTGATCTCTTTCCAGGCGATCTTGCCAAGGCCCGGCACCACGGGGTCGGCCTGATAAGTGGCTTCCTGCTCCGCCACCGCCAGCACGCTACAGACATTGTGATCATTGACCGTCACCCCCTGGGTGGTGAGCGCCGTCACCACGTCGTTGGCCCACCCTTGTTTGTCAGGCACCTGACGGGGCAAGAAGCGCACGATGCGGCTCTTCATATCCGCCGGTTTGCGCGGCTGCATGGCAGGCGGCGTTTTGGGGTTGCTTACGCTCGCCTCTTTGGCAGGCGCGGAGGCGGGATCACTGGCACAACCGGCCAGCAACAAGGCAGAGCAGAAGGCAAGAAGACGACAGGAAGGTAAAGCGCTCATAAGCATGTCCATTTTTTGTAGGCCCTACAGGCAGCGCCGCTGGCACTGCACTGACAAGCAAAGTGGGGCCATTGTAGAGGATTGCCTGCTGCAGTTGAAACCCGCGCTCGCAGCATCCCCTCCCCTTGCCGGCTTTTACCCCCCCACGCGCCATCCGTTGTCTGCGATGCGGAACTCATGACCTTCCTCAATGGCTCACCCGCCCCGAACCGAACGCTTAGCGACAGATAAAAAGAAACCCCCGCCATCGCTGGCGGGGGTTGGTCGTCTGGCAAGTCGGGCTGATGCCCGCTGCAAACGCTTAGCGGTTTTTCACCTTCTGGTGCAGCTCCTGCACCGAGTTGACGTTGGCGGTGGCATCCACGCTGATGGCCATGCAGGTGGCAAACGCCTCGTTCATGGTGGTGGTATACGCCACCTTGTTCTGCAAGGCGGCGCGACGCAGCTGCTTGGAGTCCTGGATCGCCACCCGCCCTTCGGCGGTGTTGACGATGTAGGTGTACTCGCCATTCTTGATGCGGTCGAGAATGTGCGGGCGACCTTCGTGCACCTTGTTGACCAGGCGCGGGTTGATGCTCGCCTCACCCAGCGCGACGGCTGTGCCGTGGGTGGCATCCAGCTCGTAGCCCAGCTCCAGCAGCTTGGCGGCCAAGTCGACCACCTGAGCCTTGTCGCTGTGACGCACTGACAAGAGGGCTCGACCCTCTTTCGGTACGGCGTGGTTGGCACCCAGCTGCGCCTTGGCATAGGCCTCGGCAAAGCTGCTGCCCACCCCCATAACCTCACCGGTAGAGCGCATCTCTGGCCCCAGCAGCGGGTCAACCCCCGGGAACTTGGCGAACGGCAGTACCACCTCTTTCACCGAGTAGTAGGGCGGGATGATCTCTTTGGTGAAGCCCTGTTCTTGCAGCGACTGACCAGCCATCACACGAGCGGCGATCTTGGCCAGCGGGGCGCCGGTCGCCTTGGAGACAAATGGCACGGTACGGGCGGCACGCGGGTTCACCTCGATGAGGTAGATGTCATCGCCCTTGACCGCGAACTGCACGTTCATCAGGCCGATAACGCCGAGCTCCAGCGCCAGCTTGCGCACCTGCTCGCGGATCTCGTCCTGAACTTTCTTGGACAAGGTATAGGGAGGCAGGGAGCAACCGGAGTCACCGGAGTGGATACCGGCCTGTTCGATGTGTTCCATGATGCCGCCGATGACTACATCGGTGCCGTCGCAGATGGCATCCACGTCCAGCTCGGTGGCATCGTCCAGGAAGCGGTCCAGCAGTACCGGCGATTCGTTGGAGACGCTCACCGCCTCGGCGAAGTAGCGACGCAGATCCTGCTCGTCATAGACGATTTCCATGGCGCGGCCACCCAGCACGTAGGAGGGGCGAACCACCAGCGGGTAGGTAATGCGCTCGGCCAGCAGCACGGCCTGCTCCAGCGCGGTGACGGTGCCGTTTTCCGGCTGCTTGAGGCCGAGGCGCTCGACGGCAGACTGGAAGCGCTCGCGGTCTTCGGCGCGGTCGATGGCATCCGGGCTGGTACCGATGATCGGCACGCCGTTGGCTTCCAGTGCACGGGCCAGTTTCAGCGGGGTCTGGCCACCGTACTGAACGATGACGCCCTTGGGTTTTTCGATGCGCACGATTTCCAGCACATCTTCCAGGGTCACCGGCTCGAAGTAGAGACGATCCGAGGTGTCATAATCGGTCGAGACGGTCTCCGGGTTGCAGTTGACCATGATGGTCTCGTAACCATCTTCGCGCAGGGCCAGCGCCGCGTGCACACAGCAGTAGTCGAACTCGATACCCTGACCGATACGGTTCGGGCCGCCGCCGATGATCATGATCTTGTCGCGGTTGCTCGGGGCCGCTTCGCACTCCTCGTCATAGCTCGAATACATGTAGGCGGTGTTGGTGGCGAACTCGGCGGCGCAGGTATCGACCCGCTTGTAGACCGGGAAGATGTTGTGGCGGGCACGCAGTTTGCGCACTTCCCCTTCGGCCACACCGAGGATCTTGGCCAGACGGGCATCGGCAAAGCCTTTGCGCTTGAGGGCACGCAGGAAGTCGGCATCGAGACCGGCCATGCCGCGCTCTTTCACCTCTTCTTCCAGCTTCACCAGATCTTCAATCTGTACCAGGAACCAGGGATCAATCTTGGTCAGCTTGAAGATGCCGTCCATGGAGAGACCGGCGCGGAACGCATCGGCGATGTAGAAGATACGGTCGCTACCGGCGTCCTGCAGCTCGTGACGGATGCGGGTCAGGGAGTCCGGGGCATTGAGGTCAACCATGGGGTCGAAGCCGGTTTTTCCGGTCTCGAGGCTGCGCAGCGCCTTGTGCAGGGACTCCTGGAAGTTGCGGCCGATGGCCATCACTTCACCGACCGACTTCATCTGGGTCGTCAGACGGTCGTTGGCACCGGCGAATTTTTCGAAGTTGAAGCGCGGCACCTTGGTGACCACGTAGTCGATGGCCGGCTCGAAGGAGGCCGGAGTACGACCGCCGGTGATGTCGTTCATCAGCTCGTCGAGGGTGTAACCGATGGCGAGCTTGGCGGCGATCTTGGCGATGGGGAAACCGGTCGCCTTGGAAGCCAGCGCAGAAGAGCGCGACACCCGCGGGTTCATCTCGATGATGACCATGCGACCATCTTTCGGGTTGATACCGAACTGGACGTTGGAGCCGCCGGTCTCGACACCGATTTCGCGCAGCACCGCCATGGAGGCGTTGCGCATCAGCTGGTACTCCTTGTCGGTCAGCGTCTGGGCTGGCGCGACCGTGATGGAGTCACCGGTGTGGATACCCATGGGGTCGAAGTTTTCGATGGCGCAGACGATGATGCAGTTGTCGTTGCGATCCCGCACCACTTCCATCTCGTACTCTTTCCAGCCGATCAGCGACTCGTCGATGAGCAGCTCTTTGGTCGGCGACAAGTCCAGACCGCGCTCGCAGATCTCGACGAACTCTTCGGTGTTGTAGGCGATGCCGCCACCGGAGCCGCCCATGGTAAAGGAGGGACGGATGATGCAGGGGAAGCCAACCATCTGCTGCACGCCCCACGCCTCTTCCATGTTGTGGGCGATGCCGGCACGCGGGCACTCCAGGCCAATGCTGCGCATCGCCTTGTCAAAACGGGAGCGGTCTTCGGCCTTGTCGATGGCGTCGGCGGTGGCACCGATCATCTCGACACCGAACTCGGCCAGCACGCCATGCTTCTCCAGCGCCAGTGCGCAGTTAAGCGCAGTCTGGCCGCCCATGGTGGGCAGGATGGCGTCCGGGCGCTCTTTCTTGATGATTTCGCGTACCACTTCCCAGGTGATGGGCTCGATGTAGGTGGCGTCTGCCATCTCCGGGTCGGTCATGATGGTGGCCGGGTTGGAGTTGACCAGAATAACGCGGTAGCCCTCCTCGCGCAGGGCTTTGCACGCCTGGGCGCCGGAGTAGTCAAATTCGCAGGCTTGGCCGATGACGATGGGGCCGGCGCCGAGGATCAGGATGCTCTGAAGGTCGTTACGTTTTGGCATGAAACTCTTTCCTCTATTTCTTAGGCGCGATACTGCTTAATCAATTCAATAAAGTGGTCAAAAAGACCGGCACAATCGTGCGGGCCCGGGCTCGCTTCGGGGTGCCCCTGGAAGCTGAAGGCCGGACGGTCGGTGCGATGGATACCTTGCAGGGAACCATCGAACAGGGAGACGTGGGTGGCGCGCAGGCAATCCGGCAGGCTGTTCTCGTCTACCGCAAAGCCGTGGTTCTGAGCGGTGATCATGACGGTGTTGTCATCAAGGCTCTTCACCGGATGGTTGGCGCCGTGGTGGCCAAACTTCATCTTGACGGTCTTGGCACCGGAGGCCAGACCCAGCAGCTGGTGACCCAGACAGATGCCGAACACCGGCGTGTTGGTATTAAGGAAAGCCTTGATGGCCTCGATGGCGTAGTCGCACGGCTCGGGGTCGCCGGGGCCGTTGGAGAGGAAGATGCCATCCGGGTTCATCGCCAGTACCTCGGCGGCCGGGGTCTTGGCAGGCACCACGGTCAGGCGGCAGCCACGGTCAACCAGCATCCGCAGGATGTTGCGCTTGACGCCAAAGTCATAGGCCACTACGTGGTATTTCAGCTGGTCGGCATCCGGGGTGACATGCCCCTTGCCAAGCTGCCAGCTCCCGGTCGTCCAGTTGTACGCTTCACCAACCGTCACCTCTTTGGCCAGATCCATCCCCTTCAGACCGGGGAAGGCGCGGGCCTGTTCGAGGGCATAGGCTTCATCGACCTGTTTCCCGGCCAGAATGCAGCCAGCCTGAGCGCCTTTCTCGCGCAGGATGCGGGTCAGTTTACGGGTGTCGATGTCGGCGATGCCAACGATGTTGTGAGACTTGAGGTATTCGGAGAGGGATTGCTGATTGCGGAAATTGGAGGCAAGTATCGGAAGGTCCCGGATGATCAATCCCTGAGCATGGATCTGACTGGACTCTTCATCTTCGCTGTTGGTGCCGGTGTTGCCTATATGGGGGTAAGTGAGGGTGACTATCTGACGGGAATAAGAGGGATCGGTGAGGATTTCCTGATAGCCCGTCATCGACGTATTGAAAACCACTTCACCAACGGAACATCCCTCGGCGCCTATCGACACGCCTTTGAACACAGTTCCATCTTCCAGCACTAGCAATGCAGTGTGATTCAAGACAACCTCCAGTTATTTAGCTTTAAATTCAGCAATTTACCTGGGTGTTGCGGGCTCGGTTCCGGTCTTGGACAGGACTCGAACCCGGCAGATTTCTGGCAAATTGGGCGCATTCTACTTAAAAAAAGTGGCATTTCAACGTCTTTTCTCAGATGAAATGCATCTAAATTCAATAAAAAAGCAACATTACCCATTATCTATGCACTTAATCGCTTTGCAACCCCCTCCCGCGAAAGAAAAGGAAAAATCACCATCAAAAGATGCCACCAAGCCAGCGATAACGACAAAAACAAACAAAAAAACCAATTAAAACAATGGCATTTATTTTTACACAAAAAACATTAATGACAAATTTAACGCTTTTACGATGACAAGATTGAACATGAAAAATGGAAAACGTTTTTCTGTGTTTGAATTTTTAGTCTTTTCCAGTCCGTGTAAAAAAATGGCTTTATCCGCCATAAAGATGCTCAAATCTGTTACCTGGTGATGACATTCAGGAAGGGAAATTCTGGCGGATAACGCAATATTGTGATTTATAAGGAGTTCAGTTAAAAATTGCAGGCAGCGTGTCTTTTTACACAAAATCTGACTGACAGCAAAAACCCCGGCAAGCCGGGGTTTTTCACTGGGGTAGCAGTAGTACGAAAGTGCCGCTCAGAGGCATCACTTGAGATTGAGCACATCCTGCATGTCATAAAGACCGGCCCCCTGCTGACCAAGCCACTTGCCCGCCCGCACAGCACCGTTGGCGAAGGTCAGGCGGCTGGAGGCCTTGTGGCTGATCTCCACCCGCTCGCCGATATCGGCAAACATGACGGTATGCTCCCCCACCAGATCACCGGCGCGAATGGTGGCAAAGCCGATAGTGTTGCGATCCCGCTCGCCAGTGATCCCCTCGCGACCATAGACGGCGCACTCCTTGAGATCCCGACCCAGCGTTTTGGCGACCACTTCCCCCATGGAGAGGGCAGTACCGGATGGCGCATCCACCTTGTGGCGATGGTGGCCCTCGATGATCTCGATGTCGGTGTAATCCCCCATCACCTTGGCGGCCTGCTCCAGCAGCTTGAACACCAGGTTGACCCCGACCGAGTAGTTGGAGGCGAACACGATACCGATCTGCTTGCCAGCCTCTTTCAGAGCAGCCTTGCCTGCATCGTCAAAACCGGTGGTGCCGATCACCATCTGCTTGTGGTGGGCCAGTGCAAAGGCCAGATTGGCCAGGGTCACCTCGGGGCGGGTGAAGTCGATGATGAGATCAAACTCATCGCGCACCTTGTCCAGACTATCGCTGATGGCCACACCCAGATGGCCCAGCCCATTGAGCTCACCGGCATCGAGGCCGATCACCGCCGAGCCCGGCCGCTCCAGCGCAGCACCAACCACCACGCCATCGGTGTTGGTGATGGCCTCCAGCAGCACCTTGCCCATACGACCATTACAGCCCATCACGGCCACACGGATCGGATTGTCCATCTCCACCCTCTCATCTCTTTTAATTATGGAAAGAGACCGTTTTACCAGCCCGCGCCGGGTTTGAAAAGCCATGATGCCACCACTCCTTGCTGCACTCGCCAACGGCAGCGCACACTGGCTGGCCAAGAACTTCCTTTTGGTCACAGGCCGTTTTTCATCGTCTCACTCCATCATTTGGCAGACCGGGTGCCATCTGATAGGTTCGAACGAGTGAAATGCCAGCATAAGCAAAATCAGGGCCACGCCCGTGTCGATATCAAATGAGGTGCAAGGATGAGCGCAGGATTGCTGTTTGCTGTGGGGTTGATATCACTGACCCTGGTCATGCTGGCCGCGGCTCTGCTGTTTGGCGGGCCGAGTCCGGCACCGGCGATGGCCAGCATCAACGACCCTTTCAAGGGGAGTGACTGGAGCAACATGCCACCCCTCTCAAGATACCCGGCGCGTGACGGCACGCAGTTGGCCTATCGGCACTATGGCGCAGAGGAGAATACGAAGAACAACAAGGTCAAGGGCAGCGTGGTACTGGTTCACGGCTCTTCTGCCAGCAGTCAGAGCATGCACAAGATGGCGAGCGCCTTTTCGCAAGCGGGATACGACGCCTACGCCCTCGATATTCGCGGCCATGGCGCATCGGGCAACAAAGGCACCATTGCCTACATCGGTCAGCTTGAAGACGATCTGGAAGATTTCATCAAGTCGGTAGCCCCCGACAAGCCTGCAACACTCGTCGGCTTCTCGTCAGGGGGTGGCTTTGTCCTGCGTGTTGCTGGCAGTGCGCGACAAACCCTGTTCGAGAGCTATCTGCTGCTCTCCCCCTATCTTGGCCCCACCGCCGCCAACTACCGGCCCAACAGCGGTGGCTGGGTGCGTGTCGGCTTGCCTCGCCTCATCGCCCTGAGCATCCTCAACGGTTTCCATATTTCCGCACTCAACCATCTGACCGTGCTGAACTTTGCCCTTAATGATGAGGCGAAATCCCTGCTGACCCCATCCTACTCCTTCAACCTTGCCTCTAACTTTCAGCCAGAGCGCGACTATCAGCAGAATTTGCGCAATGTGCAACGCCCCTGCGCCGTGATCGCGGGTGCAAATGACGAAGCCTTCCAAACAGATCAACTTGAACCTGAGTTAAGACGTCTCGGCATCTCCTGGCCTGTCACCCTGCTGCCCGGTATTGGCCACATTCCGCTGACGCTGGAACAGGACGCCATCACAACAGCCGTTCAGACGGTGGAGAAACTGACACAGTAACCACACAGCCCAGGTCTTGTGTCCACGCGTTCTGGAAATATCCGTACCATGCTCACGTAGAGATAGAGAGAGGTGCGGCTGACGTTTGGCAGCGGGAGAAATCCCCAAGATGGCATGCAGAGATCTTATCGTTTACCTCTTTCCTTATTAAAGGCACGCGATACCCCCAGATACCCGCGGACTGCGCCAGAACAGCAATGAACAATAAACAGCGCCAACTTCTTTTTCCGAATATTCTTTGGATATCTCAACAACACCAGAATCATCAAACAAAAACACCTATCCATCTGGACGTCTATCTTGACCAAGCGAGGTTGACTCACTACTGTGGGCACCCCAATGCGGCAGGATGCCCGCCCTGTTTTCCCCCTATCCCTATCCGATACAGGTACAAAGCAGTTTATGACAGGAGGTCATTGTTCAATTTCAGAGGAACACATGATCCAGACTCAACCCAGTGCCAGGGCCTTGCTGCCACTTCTGGTTTTTCTCGCACTCTTTATCGGTACCGGTACCTGGCTGACCCTGCAGGGGGTCGAGTTCGCCTTCTATCAGCTGCCCGCTCCGGTTGCTGCCCTGCCTGCGGTGATGCTCGCCCTGCTGCTTGGCAAAGAGAGCTTCAACAGCAATCTGGAGACCTTCTTCAAGGGGGTCGGCCACAGCAATATCATGGCGATGTGCCTTATCTATCTGCTGGCGGGCGCCTTTGCCAGCGTGGCCAAGGCCACCGGCGGCGTTGATGCCACCGTGGCGCTGGGTCTCTCCCTCATTCCCGGCTGGGCGCTGTTGCCCGGACTGTTCCTCATCTCTGCCTTTATTGCTACCGCCATGGGCACCTCCATGGGCACCATAGGTGCCGTGGCCCCCGTAGCCCTCGGTGTGGCACAGGCGGCCGGTATCGATCCGGTACTGATGGCAGGCACCATTCTCTCCGGCGCCATGTTTGGCGATAACCTCTCCATCATCTCCGACACCACCATAGCAGCAACCCGCAGCCAGGGGTGCGAGATGAAGGACAAGTTCCGCGAGAACTTCAAGATTGCAGCCCCAGCTGCCATCGCGGTGATCCTGCTCTATCTGACCCTGGGCTCAGTGGGTGAATCCCCAGCCAACGGCAGCGCCATCGAGTTATTCAAGGTGATGCCTTATCTGCTGATCCTGGGGCTGGCGCTCGCCGGAGTGAATGTGTTTGTGGTGCTGGGGATCGGTATTCTGGCCGCCGGTGTGGTGGGCATGATCAACGGCTACGCCATCGGTCAGTTCAGCAAGGATATCTATCAGGGCTTTACCGGCATGCAGGAGATCTTCCTGCTCTCCATGCTGATCGGCGGCCTCGGCGCCCTGATGGAGCGTCAGGGTGGACTGGCATGGATCAGCGAGCGCATCAGCACCCTGATTGCCCGTTTCACTCGCGAGCACAATGGTGAACAGAACGAGAAAGCCGCCGAGCTCGGCATCGCCGGGGTGGTGAGCCTCACCAACCTCTGCACCGCCAACAACACGGTGGCTATTATCGTCGCCAGCAAGGTGGCCCGGGATCTGGCCGAACATCACGGTGTCACCCCGCGCCGAGCCGCCTCCATGCTCGATATCTTCTCCTGCGTGGTACAGGGTCTGATCCCCTGGGGCGCACAGGCGCTGCTGCTGGGATCCATCTTCGCCCTGTCGCCGTTGGCGGTGGTGAGCATGAGTTTCTACCCGATGGCGCTCGCGGTGGCGGCACTGATTGCCGTGTTCGTGAAGCACCAGATGCGCGGCAAAGCTGACAAGTAACAGACCAGACGCTGGCGCGCCGACATGCCATCAACTGGGGCCACACCCTGGCCCTTGTTGACTCACTATCGGATCCGTCAGCATTTACCCCACCGTCCCGGGCATCAGCCGTCCGGGGCGGGAGTTCCCCTGTCACCCCTTAACGTCAAGAGTGAATGTGCTAAGGTAGAGCGCGTTCAAGCCATCGATGCGCAGCTATACCAGAGGTTCCCCATGCATGAGTCCCAACCCGAACGTCAATCCCTGCGCCAACTGGTTCGTCAACGCCGCAAAAATCTGAGTCCGGCCGAGCAGCAATTGGCGGCCCAACAGCTGCTGGCCCAGTTCAAGCAACACCCCGAGATCCTCGCCGCCAAACGCATTGCCCTCTATCTGGCCAATGATGGGGAGATCAATCCATTGCCCACCATCCATTGGCTGTGGGCCCAGCACAAAGAGGTCTACCTGCCGGTGCTCCACCCCTTTACCCCGGGTCACCTGCTCTTTTTGCGCTATACCGCCACCAGCCCCATGGTACGCAACCGCTACGGCATCGAAGAGCCGGAGCTGGATATCCTGCAGGTGGTGCCCCACAGCACGCTCGATCTTATCTGCACCCCGCTGGTCGCCTTCGATGCCCAGGGCAATCGTCTTGGCATGGGGGGCGGCTACTACGATCGCACTCTCGCCATCTGGCATGAGCACAAGCTGGGCCCCAAGCCGCTCGGCATTGCCCACGACTGCCAGCAGGTGGATGCGGTCCCGCAAGAGGAGTGGGATGTGCCGCTGCCCCAGATCATCACCCCGAGCCACTGCTGGCGCTTTGAATAAGCTGTTTTTGGCCAGCAGCCCCGGCTTTGTGCGCGCAAACGCAGAATAAACAGGCAAACGATTTACAAAGTCCCTCTTTTTGCCCCGGAACGTGAGCAACAAGGTCGCGACGGGGTACCGGGTTGGATATAATGCGCCCGCTTTTTTCTTAAGGAACGATCATGACTCAAGATGAAATGAAGAAGGCGGCCGGTTGGGCTGCGCTCAAGTATGTGGTTCCCGGCACCATCGTCGGGGTGGGCACCGGCTCTACCGTCAACCACTTTATCGACGCGCTGGCGACCATGAAGGACGAGATCAAGGGGGCGGTATCCAGCTCCGTGGCCTCTACCGAGCGCCTCAAGGGCTTCGGCATCACCGTATATGATCTCAACGAGATCGACGCCCTCTCCGTCTATGTGGATGGCGCCGACGAGATCAACGCAACCCGCGACATGATCAAGGGCGGTGGCGCAGCCCTGACCCGCGAGAAGATTGTTGCCGCCGTCGCTGACAAGTTCATCTGCATCATCGACAACACCAAGACCGTCGACGTGCTGGGCCAGTTCCCGCTGCCGGTGGAAGTGATCCCGATGGCCCGCGAATACGTGGCCCGCGAAATTCGCAAACTGGGTGGCAACCCGGTGTGGCGTGAAGGGGTGGTCACCGACAACGGCAACCACATTCTGGATGTGAAAGGCATGGCCATTACCGACGCCAAGGCGCTGGAAGTACGACTGAACGCCATTGTTGGTGTGGTCACCAACGGCCTGTTCGCCGCGCGCGGCGCCGATGTGGTCCTGATCGGTACGCCGGACGGCGTGATTACCCAGTAATCCCGACACCGGTAGCACAGTGCAGCGGCATCCTCCCTCCCTCGCCAGCGCCACTCTGCCACCTCTGACGCAGCAGCGGCGTTGATTGAGCCCCGGGATGGGATATGATCCAAACATTGCACTGTGAATAAATGACGGCGCCTGATGGCGCCGTTTTTATTTATCCCTCAACAAGTTGCATACGGATGTTTACAACATTCGTTGATAACTTCAAAGAATTTGACTTTCGTCACAAATATTCCCTCTCCCAAACGTTTTTGCTACTTTACGGTTTTCTTCGCACACCAAATCTGCACTTACGTTTGCACATACAGAGGGATCGTCATGACTGCCAAGTTTTCGTTGGACAAGGATAAAATCAAGGTTCTGCTGCTGGAGGGGGTTCACCCCAACACCGTAGAGACCTTTCGTGCCGCAGGTTACACCAGTGTGGAGTATCTCAAGACCTCGCTCTCCGAAGAGGAGCTGATCGAGCAGATCCGCGACGTCCATTTCATCGGGCTGCGCTCCCGCACCCAGATCACCGAGAAAGTCCTCGACGCCGCCAACAAGCTGGTCGCTATCGGCTGCTTCTGCATCGGTACCAACCAGGTCGAGCTGGAAGCGGCCCAGATCCGCGGTATTCCGGTCTTCAACGCCCCCTTCTCCAACACCCGTTCGGTCGCCGAGCTGGTTCTGGGCGAGATCCTGCTGCTGCTGCGCGGCATCCCCGAGAAGAACGCCAAGTGCCATCGCGGCGTGTGGGAAAAACTGGCCAACCGCTCGGTGGAAGCCCGCGGCAAGAAGCTCGGCATCATCGGCTACGGCCACATCGGTACCCAGCTTGGCATCATCGCCGAAAGCATCGGCATGAAGGTTTATTACTACGATATCGAGAACAAGCTCTCGCTGGGCAACGCCATTCAGGTGCCGAGCATGGTCGAGCTGCTCAATATGTCTGACGTCATCAGCCTGCACGTGCCGGAGACCGCCTCCACCAAGAACATGATCGGTGCCGAGCAGCTGCGGATGATGAAACCGGGCGCCATCTTCATCAACGCCGCCCGCGGTACCGTGGTGGATATCGATGCGCTGGCTGACGTCATCAAGAGCGGCCATATTGCCGGCGCCGCCATCGACGTCTTCCCGGTCGAGCCCAAGTCCAATGACGAGGAGTTCCAAAGCCCGCTGCGTGGGCTGGAGAACGTCATCCTGACCCCGCACATCGGTGGCACCACCCATGAGGCGCAGGAGAACATCGGGCTGGAAGTGGCCAACAAGCTGGTCAAATACTCCGACAACGGCTCCACCCTCTCTGCCGTCAACTTCCCGGAAGTGTCGCTGCCGGGCCATAAGGGCTCCAGCCGCCTGCTGCACATTCACCGCAACCAGCCGGGCGTGATGAACCAGATCAACCAGATCTTCGCCGAAGAGGGGATCAACATCGCCGGTCAATACCTGCAGACCAGCAGCCATATCGGTTACGTGGTGATCGATGTGGAGACCGAGCACAGCGAGAAGGCGCTCGCCAAGCTCAAGGAGATCAACGGCACCATCCGTGCCCGCATCCTCCACTGATAGCCCCTTATCTGCGCAGCAAAAAGCCCGTCGTGATGACGGGCTTTTTTATGTTGCAGAGCCTAAATCGTGTTCGCGCCCTTCTCCCCTCGCGGGAGAAGGGCTGGGGATGAGGGGGAGAAGATATCTCCCTCACCCTGCTCTCCCGGAGGGAGAGTGCGCAAACTCACCGGCAAGATATGTGCTCTACCACAATCCCAGCAGATTGCGCCCCACCAGCGCCCCCCACACCAGGGCATTGAGGGCCAACGCGATAAAGACGGCGGCAGAGCCCAAATCCTTGGCGCGACCGGAGAGCTCATGATGCTCGGAGCCAACCCTGTCTACCACAGCTTCAATGGCGGAGTTGAGGATCTCGACGATCACCACCAGCCAGCTGATGACGATAAGCAGCAGGATCTGGTTGAGAGAATCTCCCAGCCAGAAAGCAAGTGGCATCAGCAACAGGATCAGCATCAGCTCCTGCCGAAAAGCCGCCTCGTTAATCCAGGCTGACTTGAGCCCCTTCATGCTGTAACCGGTTGCGTTGATGATGCGGGTGACCCCGGTTGCCCCTGGCTTTGCCACGCTATCTACCTCATTTGGAATCGATTTTGGCCTCACATCCTATCAGAGCCCCCCAAGGTTTCAATCAGGGGACTTTTGCTTTATTTTATCTCTTTGCTTTTTCGCCCCTTGCGGCTGACACCACCCACTCGAGACTTGAGTTGTATGTCCATTCACACAGATGAATTGCGCACCCGTCGCCTGGAGTCACTGATCACTCCGAGCGAGCTTGCACACGCGTTTCCGATCACCGATACCATTGCCCAGAATCTGCTGGATGCCCGTCGCGAAGTGGAAGCCATTCTGGCCGGAGACGATCAGCGCCTGCTGGTCATTGTCGGCCCCTGCTCTATTCATGATCCCGCTGCTGCTCGCGAGTATGCCCAGCGCCTCAACGCCCTGCGCGAGCAGTATAAAGAGAGCCTCTGCATCGTGATGCGCACCTATTTCGAGAAGCCGCGCACCATCGTCGGCTGGAAAGGGCTGATCAATGACCCGCGCCTCGATGGCAGTTTCGATGTCAACGAAGGGCTGAAACTGGCGCGCAAACTGCTGGTCGATATCAACGAACTGGGCATGCCAACCGCCACCGAATTCCTCGATATGGTGACCGGCCAGTATATTGCCGACCTCATCACCTGGGGCGCCATCGGCGCACGTACCACCGAATCCCAGGTACACCGCGAGATGGCTTCGGCTCTCTCCTGCCCGGTCGGCTTCAAGAACGGCACCGACGGCAATACCCGCATCGCCATCGATGCGGTGCGCGCCGCCCGTCACAGCCACATCTTCTATTCGCCGGACAAAGACGGCAAGATGACCATCTACCGCACCGCCGGCAACCCCTTTGGTCATGTGATCCTGCGTGGCGGCCACCGCCCCAACTACGACACCGCCAGTGTCGATGAAGCCTGTGAAGCGCTGGCCGATGTGGGCCTGCCGGAGCGTCTGGTGGTCGATTTCAGCCACGGCAACAGCATGAAGGATCACCGCCGTCAGCTGCTGGTGGCGCAAGATATCTGCGATCAGCTGCGCCGCGGCCGTACCGGCATCGCCGGCATCATGGCAGAAAGCTTCCTGGTGGAAGGGCGTCAGGATGTGGAGAACGGCTGCGCCGCCACCTTCGGCCAGAGCATCACAGATGCCTGCTTGTCGTGGAGCGACACCGAAACCCTGCTGGCGATGCTGGCAGAGGCGGCGCAGGTGCGCCTGAGCAAACAGGCTTGAACTGCGAATAAAACCAAAGGGGCCGGTATTTTTGATACCGGCCCCTTCTTCTTGCTGTCGGCCGATTACGCTTCGCTAATCGGCCCTACATGCGCCCTCTTTCCTGTACACCCTACTTACAAACTGGGCATAAACCACACGCGCCCTGCCGCTTCGATGCGGTCGGTGCGGATCTGGAATACCTGCTCCAGCAGCGCCTCATCCACCAGCTCGACACCCCCTTCGCGCACCACCGCGCCCTGTTGCAGGCAGAGAATGCGGTCGGCCCAGTCGATGGCCAGATTGATATCGTGGATGGCGAGCACCACCAGCAAGCCCTGCCCGGCCAAGGTTTTCAGCAAGCGCAACAGCGCCAGCTGGTGATGCAGGTCGAGCCCCGCCAGCGGCTCGTCCAGCAGCAGCACCTTGCCGGTCGGATTTAGGCTCGGCCACACCTGCAGCAGGGTGCGGGCAATCAGCACCCGCTGCTGCTCGCCCCCCGACAACCGGCTGAAGTCACGAGCCAGCAAGGCTTCCAGCTCCAATGCCTCGCACAATGCATTTATCGCCTCGTTCTGTCTGGCAGGTGCAACCATCTCATCGAGCCCCAGGCTCAACACCTGAAACACCGGAATATGAAACAGCTGGGGCTGACGCTGGGGCAGCATGGCGCGCCGTTTGGCTAGCTCGGGCCAACTCATGTCAGTAAGCACTTCCCCCCCCAGCAGCACTCTGCCATCGGCGGGTAAAAGCCCCGCCAGCGCCCCGAGCAGGGTCGACTTGCCACTGCCATTGGGGCCAAGCAGCGCCACCAACTGGCCGCCATGCCAGCGGATATCCAGGGGAGAGAGCCGTCCGGCAATGGCGAGTGCGCGCGCCTCCAGCAGCGGCGCAGCAGCACGAGAAGAAACCGGCATGGGATCAGCGGGTGACATCGGCATCTTGCCTCAACAACGGGTAAATAAGGAGACTGCGCGCCCCGACCAAATCATGCAGATATTTATGCAGCACCATCGGCAGTTTGCCTCAATAGCAGGTAGATAAAGAGCGGCGCCCCCACCGAGGCGGTGATGACGCCGATAGGCAACTCCCCCGCGCTCAGGGTGGATCGAGCAACCAGATCGGCCGCCAGCAGCAGGGCCCCGCCGCCAAGCGCCGAAGCAGGCAGCAGAAAGCGCTGATCGCTGCCACCGCAGAGCCGCAGCAGATGGGGCACCACCAACCCGACAAAACCGATCACGCCGCACAATGACACCGCCACACCGGTCAGCAGACAGACCGCCAGCACCAGCCGCACCCGCATCTTGTCGACATCCATCCCCATCAGGCGGGCCTGAGTCTCCCCCAACAACAACTGTTGCAGCGCCTTGCCCTGCCAGCAGAGCCAGCCCAGGGTAAGCGGCAGCACCAGCCACCACCAGCCGAACTGCTGGCTGCCGTAAGAGAGGCTCCCCATCATCCAGAACATGAATTCACGCAAGGAGCCATCGTCGGCAAAGTACATCAGCCAGGTCATGGCGGCATTGGTGAGAATACCGATGGCGACGCCAAACAGCAGCAAGCGGGCATGACCGAGACGCGCCCGGCGAGCCAGCCGAATGAGCAACATGGTCACCAGCAAGGCGCCACCGAAGGCCGCCAGCGACAGCCCCCAGCCGGGCAGATAGAGGCCGAGGGACTTGGCCACCGCCATCGCCACCATGGCGGCAAGGCCTGCCCCGCTTGAAACGCCAAGCAACCCGGGTTCGGCCACCGGGTTGTGCAGCATCACCTGCAACACGGCGCCGCCACAAGCAAGCGCGGCGCCAGCCAAGAGGGCCAGCAAGGCGCGCGGCAGGCGCAGCTCCAGCAGGATGCGCTGTTCGAGATCGCCAAGGGGCTGCCAGGGCAGCAGCACAAACTCGCCCCAGACGAGGGAGAAGAGAAACAGCAGCAGGGTCAGCAGCGTCAGGCCACAGAGCCAGCGCCGCTGCCAGCGCTGCTGACGGGCGATAAGGGAGAGGTACAAGGAGGATCCCCGACAATAACAAGGCTTCATCCCCGGCCCGGTCGCAGCGCCGGGGGGAAGCAGGAAAAGGGCATAATAACAGTGGCTTGCCACCCAAGGTCAAGGCTGGTAACGCTTTGCCATCACCCTTATCTCGCCGCTGGCCACCAGATTTTGCAGCGCCACCAGCAAGGGCTGGCGCAGCGACTGGTGAGGTGAGTGCTTGCTCATCCCCAGATAGAGGGTCACCGGCGTGGCGGGGCGGTAGTCCGCCTTGCCTATCCGGCTGGCATTTCCCTGACTCAGGGCATAGTCCACCTGACAGTCAGTGCCAATCATCAGCGGCAGGTGACCCCGCTGCACCATGCGCAGCAGCTGATCTTCGGTGGGTACTCCGTGCTTGTCGAGGCGACTGTCACTGTTGAAGGGCTCAAAGTAGGCGGAGTTGAGCACATAGCCCACCTTCACCCCCTGCAGATCGCGGTATTGGTGGATCCGGGCCACATTGACCGGCTGACCATAAAACGCGGGCCAGCACTGATAGTAGGCAGGCTGCAGATAGTCGATGAACTGCGCCCGCTCGGCGGTATAGGCGAGGCCAATCATCAGATCGACCTGGCCGGTCTGCATCTGCTTGAGCGCCCTGCCCCACGGCATCCGCCGTACCTGCAACTCAATGCCGCTCGCCTGTTGCAACCGGCGCAGGATGTCCATGTCGAGCCCCTGCAACCGGCCATCCGCTTGCAGGATGCGAAATGGCGGCCACAGATCGGTGGCCACCGTCAGCGTCGGGGTCGCTCGCACCGGCATGGCAAATAACAGTAACAACACAATCCCGCATAACTTGCCCATCCCGTCGCATACCTCGCACGGCTTATCCTGTTGGTTAAAAATACCCTCCCGCACCACGTATGAAAACCCGTGGTTCAGGGATAAAATGCGCCGGATTTTCAAGGAGAACCCTATGAACCCGATTTTCACCAGTATCGGTCTGCTGCTCTGCAGCAACGTCTTT
Organism: Aeromonas sp. R3-1; assembly: GCF_040908345.1. Lineage (NCBI taxonomy): Bacteria > Pseudomonadati > Pseudomonadota > Gammaproteobacteria > Aeromonadales > Aeromonadaceae > Aeromonas > Aeromonas sp. R3-1. The sequence continues at coordinate 1,545 of NZ_JBFODN010000150.1, read as the reverse complement.
ATGACCTTCGCCTGGTACGCTCATCTCAAGAGCATGAACCACAAACCCTGGATCATTGCCGCCCTGGTGAGCTGGGGTATCGCCCTGTTCGAATACCTGCTGCAAGTGCCCGCCAACCGCATCGGCCATACGGTGATGAGCGTGGGCCAACTTAAAATCCTGCAAGAAGTGATCACACTCACCGTATTCGTCCCCTTCTCTATCTTCTATCTCAAGGAAGATCTGAAATGGGACTATCTCTGGGCAGGGCTCTGCATTCTCGGTGCGGTCTTTTTTGTCTTTCGCGAGAAACTGACCGGCGCCTGAGGCTGTACACTCAATATCATCCCGCTCATGGCATCTCATTGATCGAAGAGGCAAAAAAATGGAATTGCGAGACATGTTACAGATCCTGGCCAAGCAGGATGGCTCAGACCTCTATCTGTCGACCGGCGCGCCCCCCTGCGCCAAATTTAACGGCGGCCTGCGCCCCCTCAACGAAACGCCGCTGGAGCCGGGTGAAGTGGCGCGGATCGCCGCCGAGATCATGGATGGCGAGCAGAAGCAGCAGTTCGAGAAGGATCTGGAGATGAACCTCGCCATCTCCCTGCCCCAGATCGGCCGCTTTCGGGTCAACATCTTCAAGCAGCGCAACGAAGTCTCTCTGGTGGCCCGCAACATCAAGACCGAAATCCCCCGCTTTGAAGATCTCAAACTCCCGCCTGTGTTGCTCGACACCATCATGGAGAAACGCGGTCTGGTGCTGTTTGTCGGCGGTACCGGCTCGGGTAAATCCACTTCGCTGGCGGCGCTTATCGACCACCGCAACCGCAACAGCGGCGGCCACATCATTACCATCGAGGATCCGGTGGAGTTCGTTCATCGCCACCGCAAGAGCATCATCAACCAGCGGGAGGTTGGCGTGGATACCCGCAGCTTCCACGCCGCCCTGAAAAACACCCTGCGTCAGGCGCCGGACGTCATTCTTATCGGCGAGATCCGCGATCGCGAGACCATGGAACATGCGCTGGCCTTCTCCGAAACCGGCCACCTTGCCATCTCCACCCTGCACGCCAACAACGCCAACCAGGCGCTGGATCGCATCATCAACTTCTTCCCCGAGGAGCGCCGTCCGCAACTGCTCAACGATCTGGGCAACAACCTCAAGGCTTTTGTCTCCCAGCGGCTGGTGAAAACCACCGATGGCGGCCGCCGGGCCGCAGTGGAGATCATGCTCGGCACCCACACCATCCGCGACATGATCAAGCGCGGCGAATTTGGCGGCCTCAAAGAGGTGATGGAGAAATCCAAGGCCCTCGGCATGGTCACCTTCGACAGTGCCCTGTTTGATCTGGTGGTGGAAGGGGTAATTGAGGAAGAAGAGGCGGTGAAGAACGCCGACTCGGCCAACAACCTTCGCCTCAAGATCAAGCTGTGGAAGGAGAAGGGGCAGATTGCCAGCAGCAGCGATGCCACCGGCTGGAGCCTCGAACCCACCAAGGACGAGAAGGGCGATTTTTTCTAACCAGCCCCTCGAGAACCCCGGGCCCGCCCGGGGTTCTCTTT
>NZ_JBFODN010000015.1:0-6787 GCF_040908345.1 Aeromonas sp. R3-1 | reverse complement strand
CCGGCCATCATGACCGGCCTTATTCTGGCGATTGCCCGTGCAGCCGGTGAAGTGGCGCCACTGATGCTGGTGGGGGTGGTGAAACTGGCACCGACCCTGCCGATGGATGGCAACTTCCCGTATCTGCATGTGGAGCGCAAGTTCATGCACCTGGGCTTCCACATCTATGACGTCGGCTTCCAGAGCCCCAACGTCGAGGCGGCCCGCCCGCTGGTCTACGCCACCTCCTTCCTGCTGGTGACGGTGATCGTGGGTCTGAACCTGACCGCTATCGGTATTCGTAACCACTTGCGCGAGAAATTCCGGTCGCTGGAGCATTAATCCGGCGCCGCTTGAGTGATACAAGAGTGAGATAACAGAGGGGCGGCCGAGCGCGAGCCGCCATCTCTCTGCACCAATACGTGAGGGGCGCCGGCAGCTGTCCGGCCACTCCAGATAGATTTTGAGGTAACAGATGATCAACGTAACGACCACGTCTACCCAGCACACCGCGCTGGACCTGCTCAACCTGACTCCGGAGCAGACCGCGCTGGAGGTGAAGGATCTCAACCTGTACTACGGCAGCAAGCAGGCGTTGTTCAACGTCAACATGAAGATCCCCAAAGGGCAGGTGACCGCCTTTATCGGCCCGTCAGGCTGTGGCAAATCGACCCTGCTGCGCTGCATCAACCGGATGAACGATCTGGTGGAGATCTGCCGCATCGAGGGGGAAATCCAGCTGCACGGCCACAACATCTATGACAAGAACGTCGATGTTTCCGCCCTGCGCCGTCAGGTGGGCATGGTGTTCCAGCGCCCGAACCCGTTCCCCAAGTCCATCTACGAGAACGTGGTCTATGGTCTGCGCCTGCAGGGGATCAACGATCGTCGCACTCTGGATGAAGCGGCAGAGCGCTCCTTGCGTGGTGCGGCCCTGTGGGACGAGGTGAAGGATCGTCTGCACGACAACGCCTTCGGTCTCTCCGGTGGTCAGCAGCAGCGTCTGGTGATTGCCCGTGCCATCGCCATCGAGCCGGAAGTGTTGCTGCTCGATGAACCGACCTCGGCGCTCGACCCCATCTCCACCCTCACCATCGAGGAGCTGATCAACGAGCTCAAGAGCCAGTTCACCGTAGTGATCGTGACCCACAACATGCAGCAGGCGGCGCGGGTCTCGGATCAGACTGCCTTCATGTACATGGGGGAGCTGATTGAGTACTCTGATACCAACACTATCTTCACCACCCCGGCCAAGAAGAAGACCGAAGACTACATCACCGGTCGCTACGGTTAAGGAGAGGAGAGGATGAACCACCACAAACAGATTGGCAGTCAATTCAACGGCTAAGGCATAATCGGAGCATCAAGGATTATTTGTATGGACAATATGAACCTCAATAAACACATCTCCGGTCAGTTCAATGCCGAGCTAGAGAGCGTGCGCAACCAGGTGCTGGTGATGGGCGGTCTGGTGGAGCAGCAGCTCACCGACGCCATCGCGGCGATCCACGATCAGGATCTCGATGCGGCGCGCAAGATCGTGGCCAACGACCACAAGGTCAACGCGATGGAAGTGGCGATCGACGAGGAGTGCACCCGCATCATCGCCAAGCGTCAGCCGACCGCCTCCGACCTGCGCCTGGTGATGGCCATCATCAAGACCATCACCGATCTGGAGCGCATTGGCGACGTGGCCGACAAGATCGCCCGCATGCTGACCGACAACGCCAACAAGCCGCAGCCGCCGTTGGTGTCGCTGGAGAACATGGGCCGTCGCACCATCAAGATGCTGCACGATGTGCTCGACGCCTTCGCCCGCATGGATCTGGATGCGGCGCTGGCGGTCTACAAGGAAGATGACAAGGTAGACCGCGAGTACGAGTCCATCATCCGCGAGCTGATGACCTATATGATGGAAGATCCCCGCACCATCCCCCAGGTGCTCAACGTGCTGTGGGCGGCGCGTGCCATCGAGCGGGTCGGCGATCGCTGCCAGCACATCTGCGAGTACATCGTCTACTACGTGAAAGGCAAGGATGTGCGCCACACCAAGGCGGATGATCTGGGCACCTTGCTGGGCAAGGGCTAACCGGAAGTGAATAAAAAGGCGCGTGAAGCGCCTTTTTTGTTGCATAACTGGTCGGAGTAAGATAAAGCCCCCAACTGGCTGTTTTCTGATAGAATACTCCCCCTGTGTGAGTCCCGGATGGGCTCACGGTCCGGTCTCCCGGGCCCAGTTTGCCGTCTTGTGCTAAGGCGGGTGTAGCAATAGGTTAATCATGAGTTTTGCCGATAGTTTGTTCTTTTTAATGCTGCTGGTTGGCGGCAGTGTGTTCTTCTCCCTCTCCGAGATCTCTCTCGCCGCGTCTCGCAAAATCAAATTGCAGGTGATGGCGGATGAAGGTAATCGCCAGGCCGAAAAGGTGCTGGCCCTGCAGGCCCAGCCGGGCAACTTTTTCACCGTGGTGCAGATTGGCCTCAATACCGTCGCCATTCTGGGCGGTATCCTGGGTGAGTCTGCCCTCAACCCCGCCATCAAGGGGATTGTCTCCCAGTTCTACCAGGGCCCCTGGCTTGGCGAGATCAGCTCCGGTGCCTCCTTCGTGTTCGTCACCGGCATGTTTATCCTGATCGCCGACCTGATGCCCAAGCGTCTGGCCATGACCATGCCCGAGCAGATTGCCGTGGTGGTGGTACGCCCCATGCTCTTCTTCGTCACCGTGTTGATGCCGCTGGTGTGGGTCTTCAACGGATTGGCGAACTCCCTGTTCCGTCTGATGCGTGTCTCCACGGTGCGCAACGACGAGATCACCTCCGACGATATCTATGCGGTGATGGATGCCGGTGCCGAGGCGGGGGTTATCCAGCGTGAGGAGCATCAGCTCATCGAGAACGTGTTCGAGTTGCAGTCCCTTGGTGTCACCTCTGCCATGACGGCCCGCGAGAGCCTCATCTACTTCACCCTGCAAGAGAGTGAAGAGAGCATCAAGGCGAAGATCGCCGAGCATCCCCACAACAAGTTTCTGGTCTGTGACCACAACCTCGACAGCATCAAGGGCTTTGTCGATGCCAAAGAGCTGCTGATCCGCGTTATCGGCGGCCAGAGCATCGACCTGATCGGTGGCAACCTGGTGCAGAACGTCATCATCATCCCCGATACCTTGAACCTCTATGAGGCGATGGAGTACTTCAAGAATCATCGTGGCGACTTTGCCGTGGTGATGAACGAGTACGCGCTGGTGGTGGGGATTGTCACCATGAACGACCTGATGAGTACCGTCATGGGCGAGTGGGCCACCCACGTGGTGGAAGAGCAGATCGTCCAGCGCGACGAGAACTCCTGGCTGGTGGACGGGGTCACCCCCATCTCCGACGTGATGCGCGCCTTCGATATCGAAGAGTTCCCCGAGAACCAGAACTACGAGACCATCGCCGGCTTTATCATGTACATGCTGCGCAAGATCCCCAAGCGCACTGACTCGGTCAAATACGCCGGTTACAAGTTCGAAGTGGTCGATATCGACAGTTACAAGATTGATCAGCTGCTGGTTACCCGGGTCGAACCGGCTGTGGCCGAGAAGCCAGCTCAGGAATCGTAAAAGGAGCGACATAAGAGTCATGAAGATGCAGTCTCATTCCCGTGCGCTGGCCTGTGTCGCGCTCGCCCTGGCACTGGGTGCCTGTAGTCAGAGTGCGCCGCGCAAAGCCACAGTGGTAGCCAAGCCGGTAACCCCCAAGCCTGCCGTGGTCGTGCCGCAGCCGGATCCCGATGCGGTGGTGCAAAGCGGCATTGCCGAGCCGAGCCCGGTCTTTGACGAGCAGTACCACGGCCCGGATCAGGGCTCGCTGGAGTCGGTGACCGCCCTGTTTGCCCGTGGTTACATCGAGTCGGCCATGCGCGAGACCATGCTGGCGGCGGTGCACAACGACTATCCGCTGCTCGGCATGCGGGATGTGCGGTTGACCGATCCGGTCTCCAAATTCCTCACCTCCGAGCATGCGGCCACCACGGCCCATGACTACCTCTATGCCGGCGTACAGCGTCGCCTCGGTCGTCCGCTCAGCCCTGCCCAGTGGGAGCAGATCTGGCGCGGTTTGCCGCAGCAGGGTCGGGTCTCCGACTGGGTCAAACAGATCAAGCGAGTGCTGGCTGGGCGTTAAGTCGCCAGCAGATCAAGATAGTGATGAGGCCACCTTCGGGTGGCCTCTTGCATTTCTGCGTTTGCCTCGCCGTTTGCACGCTGATTTCTACTGATACTGATTGCCGCCCGTGGCACTTTGTTTTATCTTGCTTTGGCCATCTAAACATCCATATGTTTTTATGTCTGCATAATAAAAGGGCTTCCCAGGATGAAGCTGGACGATCTGCAGCGATTCGATGCGAAACCGCAGAGCAACAAAACAAACAGATAAATACGCAAATAAACAACGCACATAACAAAGAGACACGACAGATGGAAACCAGGGAATTGTGGGTGCTGGATGGGGGCATGGGGCGCGAGTTGGCACGGCGGGGGGCACCGTTTCGTCAACCCGAGTGGTCGGCGCTGGCCTTGATGGAGGCGCCAGAGACGGTGCGTGATGTGCATCAGGCCTATGTGGCGAGCGGGGCCAGGGTCATTACTACCAACAGCTATGCGCTGGTGCCGTTTCATATCGGCGATGAGCGTTTCTTTGCCGACGGGGAGGGGTTGGCAGCGCTGGCTGGTCAGCTGGCCCGAGAGGTGGCTGACGAGCAGAAGGGCGCCGTGCAGGTGGCGGGTTCTCTGCCACCGCTCTTTGGCTCCTACCGTGCCGACCTGTTCAAGGCGGACCGGGTGAGCGAGCTGGCGACGCCGCTTATCCGGGCGCTATCCCCTTATGTGGATATCTGGCTGGCCGAGACCATGAGCCTGATTGCCGAGCCACTGGCCCTGAAAGCGCTGCTGCCGAAAGATGGCAAGCCGTTCTGGGTTTCCTTCACGCTGGAAGATGAGGCGCTGGGCAATGAGCCGACACTGCGCTCCGGCGAGCAGGTGGCTGATGCGGTGACCGCGCTGGTGGCGGCCGGGGTCGATGCCATCCTGTTCAACTGCTGTCAGCCTGAGGTGATTGAGGGGGCCCTCGAGGTGGCCAGCGCCCGATTGCAGGCGCTGGGCCGCGCTGACATTCGCCTCGGTGCCTATGCCAACGCCTTCCCGCCGCAACCCAAGGAGGCCACCGCCAATGATGGGCTGGACGAGATCCGCGCCGATCTGGGGCCGCTGGATTACCTTGGCTGGGCCGAGCGCTGGCGCGCAGCTGGTGCGAACTTGATCGGCGGTTGCTGCGGCATCGGCCCCGAGCATATTCAGGCGCTGAGCAGCCGGTTGCGCTAAGGAGCTTCCATGAAAGAGAGCAAGATTGGGCTCTGGTCCCTCACCGCGCTGGTGTTCAGTTCCATGGTGGGGGCGGGGATTTTTAGCCTGCCCCAGAACATGGCCGAGGTGGCAGGCGCCCGCGCCGTGCTGATCGGCTGGGGCGTGACGGGGGTGGGTATCCTGGCGCTCGCCATGAGTTTTCTCTATCTGTCGCGGTTAAGGCCGGATCTCGACGGCGGTATCTACAGCTACGCCCGCGCCGGTTTTGGCGAGCTGGTGGGATTCTTCTCCGCCTGGGGTTATTGGCTCTGTGCCACCATCGGCGTGGTGGGTTATCTGGTGATCGCCTTTGCGGCGCTGGGCAGCTTTGTCGATACCCCGGAGCAGATCTGGTTTGGTGAGGGAAACACGCTGGCAGCGTTTGTCGGCGAGTCCTGCATCCTCTGGGCGGTGCATCTGCTGGTGGCCCGTGGCGTGCAGCAGGCGGCGCTGTTCAATCTGGTGGCGACTCTGGCCAAGAGCCTGCCACTGCTGCTGTTTATTCTGTTTGCTTGCTACTGGTTCGACCCTGTTACCTTCGCGGCGGATCAGCAGGGCAGCACTCTGGCTGTGCCGGTCTCCGAGCAGGTGCGCAACACCATGCTGATCACCCTCTGGGTCTTCACCGGTATCGAGGGGGCCGCGGTGTTGTCGGCCCGCGCCCGAAACCGGCGGGATGTGGGCACCGCCACCGTACTGGGGGTCGTGTTGGCACTGCTGCTCTATGTGCTTATCTCGGTGCTGGCGCTGGGGATATTGAGTCGGCCCGAGCTCGCAGCGCTGCCCAACCCCTCCATGGCAGGGCTGATGGCCCAGATGACCGGCTCCTGGGGCAAGCTGCTCATCAGCGTCGGCCTTATCGTCTCGGTGCTTGCCTCCTACGTGAGCTGGACCCTCTTCTCGGCGGAGGTGCCGTTCAGCGCAGCCCGCCACGGCGCGTTTCCCGCCATCTTCCGGCGCCAGAACCGCAATGGGACGCCTATCGCATCGCTCTGGCTCACCAGCCTGACGGTGCAGACTTGCCTGCTGCTGGTGTGGCTGCTCGGCAAGGGCTACACCAGCCTGCTGCTTATCTCTACCTCGATGATTTTGGTGCCCTACCTGCTGATCGGTCTGTTCTTGCTCAAGCTCTCGTTCAGCAAGAAGGGTGAGGGCGGGCAGGGCCGCGGTCTGATGCGGGCGGTGGCGCTGGTGTCGAGCGGTTACGGCTTCTGGCTGCTCTATGCCGCCGGGGTGGAGTATCTGCTGCTGTCGTTGTTGCTCTACGGGCCGGGTCTGCTGCTGTTTCTCTACAGCCGCCGTCAGCTGGGCGCAGATCTTTGCCTGAGCGGTCGCGAGCGGCTGTTGGCCGGAGTGACCTTGCTGAGCCTGATTCCCGCCGTCTGGTCGTTCGCCCATCTGTGACATCGAAGATGTGACTGACCATAAAA
>NZ_JBFODN010000149.1:0-14745 GCF_040908345.1 Aeromonas sp. R3-1 | reverse complement strand
GCAGCAGGGCGACCCCGAGCTGACTCGCCACCAGACTGCGCACCGCCTCCACCGATGCGGTGCGCAGCACGATACGGGGGGAGATGCCGTAGCGACGCAGGCCGCCACCGATGATCTGATCCAGCTGATCGGCGGTCAGCGAGATCATCGACTCCTCCCCCAGCGCGGTGAGCGAGAGGGTCGACTCGGCGCAGAGCGGGTGGTTGGCGGCCAGCCAGAGCCGCAGCGGCGAACGGGTCAGCAATTCGGTATCAAACGCCTCTTGCCGGATGGTGCGGTTGGTCATCAGGATCCCCACATCCACCTCGCCATTGACGATCTGGTGCTCCAGAAAAGGCTGTTCATCCTCCTTCACCTCAATCTGTACCGCCGGAAAGGCACGGCGAAAGCGGCCAAGCGCCTCTGAGAGGTAGTAACCCGCCACCAAGGTGGTCACGCCGATGGTGAGTCGCCCCTGATCCTGCTGGGCCACCGCTTTGAGGGAGTGGCTCGCCTCGGTCATGGCGCCGAGAATGCGGCGGGCGTGGAGCAAAAACTGGTGGCCCTGGGTGGTGAGGGTGACGCCGCGCGGATTGCGCTCGAATAGCGGGGCGCCGAGCTCGGTCTCCAGCTCGCGAATGGCGCTGGTGACCGCCGACTGGGAGATATGAAGCTCGGCTGCGGCACGGCTCACTGAAAAGCTGTCGGCCACGGCCACAAAATAACGGATCTGGCGAAAGGTAAAGTTCATCGGGCATCCTTGCCGATTGGTACGATGAGTGTGATTGGTAAGATTGACTGCCAGCTTAACCGTAAACGGGCGTCTCGCCAAAACCGGGCACTGCTGCCAACTCAATGATCTGCCGATTAAAACCATGCCCCTGCGGCTTGGCGAACACAACAGGGGCATGGGTCATCGCAGCAAGGTGCAGACAGGGCTATCAGGATTTGTTGAGATACCCCGCCAGCTGGCCGATCAGCCGCTTGCGCAGCTCGCCGAGTTTCGGTTTCTCGTCCGCACACCAGGGCAGCGGGCGGCACGCCTCTATAGTACGCAGGCCAAGGCGAGCGGTGAGCAGTCCGGCCCCCACCCCTTGCGCCGCGCGGGCAGAGAGCTTGGCGGCAAACTCGGCGCCCAGCAAGTCCATCCCCACCTCGGTCACCAGCTCGGTGGCACCGGCGTAGAGCATGTTGCGAAACACCTGACGGATGAGGCGTATGCGGCTCCAGTAGCCAAGTTCGATGGCATAGACATCGGCGATATCCTCGATCATCCGCAGGTTGCGCCACAACATCAGCATCATGTCGACGGTGGCGAGCGGGCTGAGCGCCACCAGAACAGCGGCCTCCCCCGACCATTTGGCCACCCGCGCCTGGGCAAGCTTGTCGCGTTCGCTCAATACCAGCTGACTGTAAAGGGTCAGCACTTCCCGATCGCTGTGGCTCTCGTCGAGCTGGGCCAGCCAAGTTTGATACCCCTCGCGCCCCTTGTCGCCACTTTTGACCGCCAACCCTTCGCAAAAGGCCTGCCCCTGTCCGACTCCCTGATGAGCAAGCAGATCTTCTGCGCGCGAGCGTACATCCTGACGCCGCTTGAGGGTGCGCAGCCGCAGCCACTCGCGCCCCACCACGCTGGCGGTACCCGCCGCCACCAGCGCCGAGGCCGCCAGCCAAGCGCTGCCCCAGAGCGGGGTGGTGAGGAATTGATCGTAAAGAAAGGCGCCATACTGGCCCAACGAGAGCAGACCGACTGCCCCAAGCCCCCAGGCCAGCAGCCGATGGCGGCGGCGCGGTTTGCTGACGAGGGCACTCTCCACCTCGGTGAAATCGTCCAGCTCGTCGAGGCGCTCGAAACTCGCCTCCTCCAGCCGCTGGGCCGGTGCGGGCGGTCGCTCGTCACTAGCCACCGTCAAGGCAGGCTCAAGGATCACCTTGCCCTGCAGCGGCGGCCGCTCTTTTATCTGATCGTTCATCGCATTGTTCTCCTGTGCGCAGCCTTCGGCTCAGGTGCCAAGACCGCACACCGTTATTCGAGGTGATCCCCAAGCAGAAACTCCAGCGCCGCATCGAGCCGGATATGGGGCAGCGCCTGATGGGGGCTCATGGGCATGGGGCGAAACGCCTGAAAATCAAAGCCCTGACTGTTCCACCACTGCGCGGGTGGAATATGGGGCGGCACCTCCCCAGGGAACAGCAGCAGCGGCTCACCGCTCAGGCTGGTGCCACGGATGGCGGGGAACTCGCGGCCATTGGCTACCCCCTTGCCCACCTCGGTCGCCTTGATGGCGGCGAGCGCCAAGCACTCGGTGGTGATCCCCTCAAAACGGGCCTGGCCGCGGCCGCTGCGCACCAGATGCTGCAGCAGTGAGACCATGGGCCCATGCTGTTCGGGGGTGACGTGATCGGCCTTGCTCGCCACAAACAGCAGCTTGTCGATACGGGGCGAAAAGAGCCGCCGCCACCAGTTGCTCTTGCCGTAGGCAAAGCTCTCCATGATGCGGGCGATGGCCTGCTGCATGTCGCCAAAGCTGGCCTCCCCGGCGTTAAGCGGCTGCAGGCAATCCACCAGCACGATCTGGCGATCAAAGCCGGCAAAGTGCTGCTCATAAAAACCCTGCACCAGATGCTGCTTGTACTGCTCGAAGCGCTGCTTGAGAGTGGCGTAAAGAGTGCCATCGGCGGGCTCGCTGTCAGGCATCTCCCACACCCAGGGGACAAACTGCAGCATGGGGGCTCCGGCATACTCCCCCGGCAACACGAAACGGCCGGGTTGAATAAGGTGCAATCCCAGCTCCTGTTTGCAGGCATGCAGATAGGCGGTGTAGCGCTCGGCAAGCTCAGCCACCGGCCGCTCTTCGAAGCGCTGTTCGACCTGCCACCCGGGGGTCAGCCAGCTGGCGGCAAGTGCCTGCAGCTCTGGGCGACGCAGCTGCTCGCGCACCTGTTCGCTCCACTGCTCGTAGCTCATCTCAAGGAGCGGCAAGTCGAGCAGCCACTCCCCGGGGTAGTCCACCAGATCCACGTAGAGGGTGGAGATCTCCCCCAGATGCTTGCGCAGAGGGTGACGGGTGCGATAGCGGATTTCGAGGCGCACCTCGGCCACGCCGCGGGTGGGCTCGGGCCAGGCAGGTGGATCGCCAAACAGGGAGTCGAGGCCACGCTCGTAGGCAAAGGTGGGGATGTGGGCATTGAGCTGCGGCACCCGGCGGGCACCGAGGATGCGCCCTTGACGCAGGGCATCCCACAACGGCAAACGGCCATCGATGGCCGCATGTTCCAGCTGGTTGACCAGCGCCGTGATAAAGGCGGTTTTGCCGCTGCGAGAGAGGCCGGTCACCGCCAGCCGAATATGGCGATCCCGCACCCGGTTCACCACGTCGTTCGCCTTGTGTTGCAGGCGAGTCAACTTCTGTTCCAGTTTATTGAGTATCAAGGCTTGACCCGTTCTCCCTTGGTGGTTGCATCTGGATAGCTGGTGTCGATGGTGGCGCATCACGGGAGGCGCCGCCATCGACATGGGTGCTTCAGCAAGAACTACAGCTTGCGAAATTCCCGCTGCAGGGTGAACTCCCTTGAGGTCACCAGCTTCTCGATCCGCTGAACTCTGGGCTCCAGCGCGTCAAGTTCCTGCGCGATGCGGCCCAGCGCCTGATGAGGGGTGATCCCTGACTGCCAGCTGCGCGCCTTCATCCGCACCTCGGCAAAGTCGGCATCCTCTTGTGAATAGAGGGTAACCGGCTTTTTGTCGAGCAAGAACCAGGCGGCGATATAGGCGGTGAAGGTGATGAAACCGGCGAAGATAAGGCCACTGATGGCGAGCAGCCGCACGATCCAGGTCTCCACCCCGAAATACTCTGCCAAACCGGCACAGATCCCGGCTATCTTGCCACGCTGGGGATCCCGATAGAGGTTACGCCCTTCACGACTGACACTGCTCATACCTTGTTCCTCCAACCGGGTACTTCCGCATCCAGAATCGACTCCAGCGCGCCCACTCGCTCCTGCATCTTCTCGGTGCGAGCCAACAGCCCTTGCAGCTGTTCCCGCTCGCTATCGGCAAGACCGGCGCCAATGCGCCCCTTGGCACGATAGTGCAGCACCAGCCAGATGGGGGCCACCACCACCATGAAGACCACCATGGGAACCATCAATACGCCCAGCAGATCTTCCATCTGTTACTCCCCCTGTTTGCCTTCACTTTTGCTGTCGCCCTGGCCCAGCTTCTGGCGCATGGCTTCCAGCTCGCGGCTTATCTGATCGTCCACTTCCAGCTCGGCAAACTGCTGCGCCAGCGCCTTGTCGGACTGTCCCAGATCGGCGCGCGCTTCCATTTCGTCGATGCGACGCTCCATCCGCTCGAACTTGCTCACCACCGCCTGGCTCTCGCCACGGGCGACCTGACTCTGCACATTGAGACGGCTGCTGGCCGCTTCGGTGCGAATGGCCATCGCCTTTTGACGGGCGCGGGCATCTTCCAGCTTGGCTTCGAGCTGACGGATCTCTTCACCCAGCTTCTCGATGCCGCTGTCGACCGCCTGCTGCTCGCGGTAGAGGGTCTCTGACAACTCGGTCTGTTTCTTCTTCTCGATAAGGGCGGCGCGGGCCAGATCTTCACGTCCCTTGGTCAGGGCCAGCTCGGCCTTGGCTTGCCACTCGTCGACCCGCTCCTGATGACGGGCGACCTGACGACCAATCTCTTTCTGGCTGGCGAGGAAGCGGGCCAGATTGGAACGTTCCTTGACCAGCTCGTCCTCCATCTCCTGGATGATCAGGCGCACCATCTTCTGGGGATCTTCTGCCTTGTCGAGCAGGGCCGTCAGGTTGGAATTGATGATGTCGGCCAGACGGGAAAAAATACTCATGATTGCACTCCTGTTATTGGCATGGCGTTGTTTCTCCATTGACAATGGCAACTTGTGTGCCAATCTGGAACAAAATTTAACTTGTTGATTTATATGGGGCAGAATAGCCGGATTGCAAGATGCCTCGCGCAAGTGATGATTAAAATCACCAACTTTTGGTAAGATTGACCAGCTTTTACAACTGACAGGGATCACTATGACCACGGCCACGGAAAGCCTGCTGGGGGAATCCAACGCATTTCTCGAGATTATTGAGCAGGCCTCACGGCTCGCCCCGCTGCGCAAACCCGTGCTGATCATCGGCGAGCGGGGGACGGGCAAGGAGCTGATCGCCCACCGCCTACATTATCTCTCGGCGCGCTGGGATCAAAGCTTTGTCACCATCAACTGCGCCACTCTGAGCGAGAGCCTGCTGGAAACCGAGCTGTTCGGTCACGAAGCGGGATCGTTTACCGGCGCCGCCAAACGCCATCAGGGCCGCTTCGAGCGGGCCGATGGCGGCACCCTGTTCCTTGACGAGCTAGCCACCACCAGCGCCCGGGTGCAGGAGAAGCTGCTGCGAGTCATCGAGTATGGCGAGTTCGAGCGGGTGGGCGGGGCCAAGCCCCTCAAGGTGGATGTGCGGCTGGTCTGCGCCACCAACGAGGATCTCCCTGCGCTGGCCGACAAGGGGCAGTTTCGCCACGATCTGCTCGACCGACTCGCGTTTGATGTGATCACCCTCCCCCCCTTGCGGGAGCGGCGGGAAGATATCCTGATGCTGGCAGAGCACTTCGCCCACAGCATGACACGGGAGCTGGGCTATCCGCTGTTTGCCGGTTTCTCGCGCAAGGCAACCCAGCTACTGCTGGATTACCACTGGCCGGGCAACGTACGGGAGCTGAAGAACGTGGTGGAGCGCAGCATCTATCGTCAGGGCAATCCCCAACTGCCGCTCTCGACCCTGGTGCTCAACCCGTTTGATTCCCCCTGGCGACCACAGGTCACGCAACCTGCGCAAGAGGCCCGAAGCGAGGTACAATCTGCATCCCCCCTCGCCCTGCCACTCGATCTCAAGCAGGCGGTGGCGGAATACGAGATTAATTTACTCAAGCAAGCGATGCAGCAATCCCAGTATAATCAGCGCAAAGCCGCTCAACTGCTGGCCTTAAGCTATCACCAGTTCCGTGGCATGCTACGCAAATATCAGCTGCTGGATGGCGATAACGATGCAGAACAAGAGTGAAGGAGCGCGGTTGATGCCGACGCCAGCAACACGCCAGCCTTCGCGCTGGCACATTTGTATCAAAACGTGCGTAAAAACCCCCTATAAGAACATGGTTCAACAATGAGAATGCTCACACCCTTGCTGCTGGGTCTGCTGGTGCTGGTCACCGGCTGCCAGAAGCAACCCGAGGCCTCCAAAACCGGACTCATCTATTGTGCTGAGGGGTCCCCCCTCTCCTTCAATCCCCATGTTTCCAACTCCGGGGTGACACTGGATGCCAGTGCCCGTCCGCTCTACGACCGCCTGCTGGAGGTGAACCCCAACACCCTGGCGCTGGAGCCGGCGCTCGCCACCAACTGGCATGTCAGCGAGGATGGCCTCACCTATACCCTGACCCTGCGCAAGGGGGTGACGTTTCACCATACCCCCTGGTTCAAGCCCACCCGCACTTTCAATGCCGATGATGTGGTCTTTACCTATGCCCGCCAGCTGGACGAGCAGCACCCCTATCACAATGTCTCCGGCGGCGATTACCCCTACTTCTACAGCTTGGGGCAAGATCTGCTGATCAAACGGGTGAGCAAGAAGGGGCCGCAGACAGTAGTATTCGAGCTGAACCAGCCGAATGCCTCCTTCCTCGCCACCCTGGCCAGCGACTATGCGGTGATCCTCTCCGCCGAATACGCCGAGCAGATGTTGCAGGCAGGCACGCCAGCCCTGCTGGATAGCCGCCCCATCGGCACCGGGCCGTTCAGCTTCAAGGAGTATCGCCACAACGAGTTCATCCGCTATCTGCGCCACCCTGGCTACTGGGGCGGCGATGCCAAGATTGAACAGCTGGTATACGACATCACCCCAAAATCCGCCAAACGGCTGGCCAAGCTGCTGACCGGCGAGTGCGACGTGATGAGCACCCCTTCCGCTAGCCAGCTCTCGGTGATCAAGCAAAATCCGGCGCTCAGTCTCTCGGTCCAGTCGGGGATGAACGTCGCCTTTTTGGCCCTCAATACCCGCAAGCCGCCGTTCAACAACGTCAAGGTGCGTCAGGCCATTGCCAGCGCCATCAATATCGACAATCTGCTGCAGGCGGTCTATTTCGATACCGGCCTGCCCGCCAACAGCCTGCTGCCGACCCTCTCATGGGGGTACAACCCCAGCCTGCCCGAGCGTAAACCCGATCTGAAACGGGCGCGCCAGCTGCTCAAGGAGGCGGGGCTGGAGAAAGGGTTCGAGATGCAGGTGCTGGTACAACCGGACGCCCGCCCCTACAACCCGGATGCAGTCAAGACCGCCCAACTGATCCGCAGCGATCTGGCCAAGGTCGGGATCAAGCTCAAGATCATGCAACGGGAGTGGCCGGTGATCGAAGGCCGCCTCACCAAGGGGCAGTACGACAGTCTGCTCTCCGGCTGGATTGCCGATAACGCCGATCCGGACAACTTCTTCCGCCAGCTGCTGAGCTGCTCGGCAGTGGAGCGCGGCAACAACTACAGCCGCTGGTGTAGCCCGGCCTTCGATCAGTTGCTGGATGATGCGGTCACCACACCCCAGCTCTCGTTCCGGCTGCGCAACTACTACTATGCCCAGACCCTGCTCAACGAACAGCTGCCGCTGATCCCGCTGGCACACGCCTTGCGTACCCAGGTCAGCCGTAGCGACATCGAGGGGCTGACGCTGATGCCCTTTGGCGGCACCTCCTTCAACCAGGCTCACAGGGAGTAAGCATGCTTCTATACACCTTGCGCCGCATCAACCTGCTGCTTATCACTCTGCTGGCGCTGACCTTTGTCGCCTACCTGCTGGACTATCGGCTGATCGGCCATCAGCTCAGCTTCTGGAGCGGCTATCCCGACTTCCTGCGCCGCATTTTCGCAGGTGACCTGGGGCTCTCCAGCGTCTCCGGGCTACCGGTGCTGGACGAGATCCGCCACTACTTCCCGGCGACCCTGATCCTCTGTCTGGCGGCGTTCGCCATCTCATTGCTAGTGGGCATTCCCCTCGGCACCCTGGCGGCCCTGTCACAGGGCAAGACGCTGGATCTCTCCATCATGACTGCCGGTCTTATCGGCTATGCGGTGCCGGTGTTCTGGCTGGCGCTGCTGGTGGTGATGCTCTTTTCGCTGGATCTCGGCTGGTTGCCAGCCTCCGGGCAGATCAGCCTGCTCTACGACGTCCCCCCCATTACCGGCATCGCGGTGATCGATGTGCTGCTCAGCAACGAACCCTGGCGGCAAGCGGCGCTGCACGATGCCCTGCGCCACCTGATTCTTCCGTCACTGGTGCTGGCGGTGGTGCCCACTACCGAGGTGATCCGCCATGTGCGCAGCTCCCTCATCGACGTGATGAAGCAGAACTACATCAAGGCGGCAGCGAGCCGGGGCCTTTCCAAGGCGCAGATCGTCTGGCGCCATGGTCTGAAGAACGCCCTGCCGCCGGTACTGCCGCTGCTGGGTCTGCAGCTAGGCAGCGTACTCACCTCCGCCATGATCACCGAGGTGGTGTTCGAGTGGCACGGGATCGGCCGCTGGCTCATCAGCAGCATCGCCCTGCAGGATTACGCCGCTATTCGCGGCGCGACCCTGGTGGTCGCCAGTTTCGTGATCCTGACCAGCGTCAGCACCGAGTTGCTGACCACCCTTATCTATCCGGCACGGCGCAAAGAGTTGTATGCCAAACAAGATTGAACGCGCTCATGGCGTGATCAGGAGCCAGGTATCCTATGCAAGATAAATCGAACATCTATCCCGAGCTCAAGATCCTCTCGCCCCTTGAGCAGACGTGGGCCTCCTACAGCCGCAATCCGTTGGCGATGGCGGGGCTCTGGTGTTTTTTGCTGTTGCTGCTCATCACGCTGGTGGGGCCGCTGGTCGTCCCCTACGGCATCGATGAACAGCACACCGACAAGCTGCTGCTCGCCCCCTCCTGGGCGGCGACCGGCAACATCGACTACTTCCTCGGCACCGATGATCTGGGGCGTGACATGCTCTCCCGGCTGGTGGTGGGGGCGCGTCTCACTTTCGGCTATGCGCTAGTCGTGGTGGTGATCGCCATGGTGGTGGGCTCCGCCATCGGTATCCTCGGCGGCATGAGCAAGGGGCTTAAATCGAGCGTGCTGCACCACCTGCTCGATACCCTGCTCTCCATCCCCTCCCTGCTGATGGCCATCATCATGGTTGCCATCATGGGGCCGGGTTTTGGCAATACCCTGATTGCCATTACGCTCGCCTTGATCCCGCCGTTTATCCGGGCCACCTACAACGCAGTACATGCCGAGATGCAGAAGGAGTACATCACCGCCAGCCGCCTCGATGGCTCGCCCCCCTTCCGGATCATGCGGCTGGCTATTTTGCCCAACATTGTCGAGACCCTGGTGGCCCAGACCACCCGCACCTTGTCGGCAGCCATTCTCGATATCTCGGCGGTCGGTTTTCTCGGCCTCGGCGCCCAATCTCCCCAACCTGAGTGGGGCACCATGCTGGCCGATTCGAGCGACCTCATCTATCTCGCCCCCTGGACCGTCACCCTGCCCGGCATCGCCATCCTGTTCAGCGTGCTGGTGACCAATTTAGTTGGTGAAGGCATTCGTGAAGCACTCAAAGAGGGGAATGACTGATGCCGCTGCTCGACATTCGCAATCTCACCATCGAGATCGACACACCGCAAGGCAAGGTCAAGGCGGTGGACAAGGTGAGCCTGACCCTGACCGAGGGGGAGATCCGCGGTCTGGTGGGTGAATCCGGCTCCGGAAAAAGTCTGATCGCCAAGGTGATCGTCGGCATCGAGAAAGACAACTGGACGGTTCGTGCCGACCGGATGCGTTTCAACGACATGGATCTGCTGACCATGGCTCCCAAGGAGCGCCGTCGCATCATGGGTCGCGAGATCGCCATGATCTTCCAGGACCCCATCAGCTGTCTCGATCCCTCCGAGGAGATCGGCACCCAGCTGGAAGAAGCGATCCCGACCGATTCGTTCGAGGGACAATTCTGGCAGCGCTTCCAGTGGCGCAAGAAGAAGGCCATCGCCCTGCTGCACCGGGTAGGCGTCAAGGATCACCGCAAGGTGATGCGCGCCTATCCCCACGAGCTGTCGGATGGCATGTGCCAGAAGGTGATGATCGCCATGGCCATTGCCAACCAGCCGCGTCTGCTGGTAGCCGACGAGCCCACCAGCGCCATGGAGTCCACCACCCACTCCCAGATCCTGCGACTGCTGGACAAGATGAACAAGCTGGGCAATACCACCATCCTGATCATCAGTAACGATATCGCCGCCATCGCCAACCTGACCGATACCATCAACGTGATGTATTGCGGCCAGATGGTGGAGGTGGGCACCCGGGAGCAGATCCTCGAAACCCCGCATCACCCCTATACCGATGCCCTGCTCAAATCGATCCCCGACTTTGACAAGCTGGTGCGCCACAAGTCGCGCCTCGAGACCCTGCCCGGCGTCATCCCGCCGCTGCAACACCTGCCCATCGGCTGCCGTCTGGGGCCGCGCTGCCCCTACGCCCAGAAGCAGTGCGTGCAGACTCCGTTGATGAACAAGATCAAGGGCCATCAGTTCAGCTGCCACTTCCCGCTGAACATGGAGGAGCCAAAAAAATGATGACCGTTAATGCCCCCATGAAGGAGCCCCGCTTGTGATCGAGCCGTCCCTGTTGCAGGTCAGAGGCCTTAGCAAAACCTACCAGAACCGTACCGGTCTGTTCCGTCGTCAGGCTGTGGAAGCGATCAAGCCCCTCTCGTTCGACCTCGAAGTGGGCCAGACCCTCGCCATCGTCGGCGAGGCAGGCTCCGGCAAGAGCACCCTCGCCCGCATTCTGGCTGGCATGATCGAACCCACCAGCGGCGACATCGCCATCGACGGCCAGCTGATGGTGCATGGCGATTACCAGACACGCTGCAAACTGCTGCGGATGATTTTTCAGGATCCCAACACCTCGCTGAACCGCAAGATCCGGGTCGGCCAGATCCTGGAAACCCCACTGCGCCTCAACACCGAGATGACCGAGGAGGAGCGCCGTGAGAAGGTGGTGCAGACCCTGCGTATGGTGGGGATGCTGCCGGATCACGCCCTGTTCTATCCGCAGATGCTCTCATCCGGTCAGCAGCAGCGGGTGGCGCTGGCGCGGGCGCTGATCCTCAACCCCAAGATCGTGGTGGCCGATGAGGCGCTCTCCACCCTGGATATCTCGGTACGCTCCCAGATCATCAATCTGCTGCTGGAGATGCAAGAGACCATGGGGCTGAGCTATGTGCTGGTAGCCAACGATTTGGGTATCGTCAGCCATATCAGTGACGAGGTGCTGGTAATGCACGAAGGTCGGGTGGTGGAGCGCGGCAAGACTCTCAAGGTGTTTGCCGATCCCCAGCATGAGGTGACTCGCCGTCTCATCCAGAACTACAACAACGAATACCGCAAATAGAGAGGCGCTGGCCGCCTCCCTCACCACTGTGTTTCGCCGAGCTCACACGGCGGGATCAAAAAAGCCCACTGCATGCAGTGGGCTTTCTGTTACCGGCGTTGCTGCTTAGGCTTGCAGCAGCAGACGGTTGATGCGGGAGACGAAGCTCGCCGGATCGTTCAGCCCGCCCTGCTCGGCCAGCTGGGCCTGTTCATGCAGCAGGGTGACCCACTCACCGAACAGTGCCTCGTCTTCGATGGTGTCGAGTTTCTTCACCAGCGCGTGATCAGGGTTGAGCTCCAGAATGTACTTCTGCTCCGGTACCGGCTGGCCGGCCGCACGCATCAGCTTGATCATCTGGGTGCTCATACCGTAGGCGTCGGTGACGATGCAAGAGGGGGAGTCGGTCAGACGGTGAGTGACACGCACCTCTTTCACTGCATCGCCCAGGCTCTTCTTGACCCGCTCCACCAGACCGGCGTTGGCCTTCTCGGCCTCTTCCTGCGCCTGCTTGGAGGCTTCGTCTTCCAGATCGCCGAGATCCAGTTCGCCACGGGTGACGGAGATAAGCTGCTTGCCGTCGAACTCGGTCAGGTGGCTCATCAGCCACTCATCCACACGCTCCCACATCAGCAGCACTTCGACCCCCTTCTTGCGGAAGATCTCGAGGTGCGGGCTGTTCTTGGCTGCAGCATAGGAGTCAGCGGTGATGTAGTAGATCTTCTGCTGGCCTTCCTTCATGCGGCCAACGTAATCCTCAAGAGAGACAGTCTGGGCTTCGCCCTCGCCAGCGGTGCTGGCAAAGCGCAGGAGCTTGGCGATCTCTTCGCGGTTGGCGTAATCCTCGGCCGGGCCCTCTTTGAGCACGTTACCGAACTCTTTCCAGAACTTGGCGTACTTCTCGGCATCGTCTTTCGCCAGCTTGGAGAGCATGGTCAGCACGCGCTTGGAGCAAGCCTTGCGCAGGGAGGCGGTCACCTTGTTGTCCTGCAGGATTTCACGGCTGACGTTGAGCGGCAGATCGTTGGAGTCCAGCACCCCTTTGACGAAGCGCAGGTAGGTCGGCATAAACTGCTCGGCGTCGTCCATGATAAAGACGCGCTGTACGTAGAGCTTCAGACCATGCTTCTGCTCGCGGTTGTAGAGGTCAAACGGAGCGCGGGCCGGTACGTAGAGCAGGCTGGTGTACTCCTGCGCCCCTTCCACCCGGTTGTGACCCCAGAGCAGCGGATCTTCAAAGTCGTGGGCGACGTGCTTGTAGAACTCCTGATACTCCTCGTCCTTGATATCTTTCGGGTTGCGGGTCCACAGTGCAGTCGCGCGGTTGACCTGCTCCCACTCGCCCGGGGTGCCGACGATGGTTTCGCCATCCTCTTCCCGATCCGGGGTTCCCTCTTTGAACATTTCGACCGGCACACTGATGTGATCGGAATATTTGCTCACCACGGAACGCAGACGCCAGTCGTCGAGGAACTCGTCCTCTTCGGCACGCAGGTGCAGGATAACGTCGGTACCGCGACCCTCTTTGGTCACGTCAGCCACGGTGAAGGAGCCTTCCCCTTCCGATTCCCACTGCACGCCCTGCTCCGGGGCAGTACCGGCGGCGCGGGAGACCACAGTCACCTTGTCGGCAACGATAAAGGCGGAGTAGAAACCGACCCCGAACTGGCCGATCAGCTGGGAGTCACGTCCCTGATCGCCGGAGAGGTTTTTGAAGAATTCTGCAGTGCCGGACTTGGCGATGGTACCCAGATGCTCGATCACCTGATCACGGGTCATACCGATCCCGTTATCGGAAATGGTCAGGGTACGCTTCTCTTTGTCCACCACCAGGCGCACACGCAACTGGCCGTCGTTTTCGAACAAAGAGGCATCGGAAAGCGCCTTGAAGCGCAGCTTGTCCGCCGCATCGGATGCGTTGGAGATCAGCTCGCGCAGGAATACTTCTTTGTTGGAGTAGAGGCTGTGAGCCATCAGGCTCAGCAGTTGTTTGACTTCAGTCTGAAAGCCGTGGGTTTCGGCATGAACACTTTGGGTCATGGACCAATCCTCAGAAACATCGGGTTGAACATATGCCCAACCTAGATGGGGACGGCCAATCAAATATCAAGGGGCGAGTGTGCAATCCTGCCCACTCGCCCCTTTAAATCTGCTCAAATGGCTATTTATTGCCCAGCTTGTCCTCTGTTAATGCGGGGCAGCAGGCAGGCTCGCCTTGCTATTTCAAGCGTTGGCGCCCCATCAGAGAGTGGGAGAGCGTGGTGCCATCCACCAGCTCCAGCTCGCCCCCTACCGGCACCCCGTGAGCAATGCGGCTCACCTCCACCCCTGCATGACGTGCCATGTCGGCGATATACCAGGCGGTGGCATCCCCTTCAATGGTGGGATTGGTGGCGAGGATCAGCTCGCTGATGTGCTCTTCCTTCAACCGGCGCTCGAGAATATCAAGCCCCAGCTCCTCCGGGCCGATGCCATCCAGCGGCGACAGGTGACCCATCAGCACGAAGTAGCGACCGGAGAACTGACCAGTCTGCTCGACGGCCGCCACGTCCGCCGGGCTCTCCACCACACAGAGCAGACCGTTCTCTTCCCGCTTGGGATTGGCGCAGATATCGCAGCGATCGTTCTCGGTAAAGGTGCGGCAGTGGCTGCAGTGGCCAATCTCGGTCAGGGCGCGAGAGAGCAGCTGGGCCAGACGCAAACCGCCGCTGCGCTCACGCTCGAGCAGGGTAAAAGCCATCCGCTGGGCAGACTTGGGCCCCACCCCCGGCAATACCTGCAGGGCTTTCATCATCTCATCGAGCAGGGGACTGAACTTCATAACACTCCTTACACAGGCCTGCCCCTCGCCACCATCAGGGCCACGACGGGTCAGCAAAACAGGATAACGCCATTGGCGCAGGACTATACCCGAGCCCGCCGCCCATCGCCATCGGCTTGCCCACAGTGCTCGCAAAAACGCGGATAGCAAAAAGCCCTGATGGAAACATCAGGGCTTTTCAATCTGGCAGTGCATGTGGTGTGAGCGTTAAACTCGCAGCAGCAAATCACCGACTATTCTGCATTGCCATTTTTTAAGACGAGCCGCGACACAGGACAAACCAAGCGGGGCTTTTCGCTCCGCACTGCTGGCACCTACATCAGGATGGCGCTTAAAAACAAAAAACCGACCATCAGGTCGGTTTTTGCAACTTGGCGGTGAGGGAGGGATTCGAACCCTCGATACGTTGCCGTATACACACTTTCCAGGCGTGCTCCTTCAGCCACTCGGACACCTCACCAAATTT
>NZ_JBFODN010000148.1:0-26110 GCF_040908345.1 Aeromonas sp. R3-1 | reverse complement strand
GGTGCGAGGTAGAAACGACAATGGGGGCCACTGGCCCCCATTTCGCTATCCCATCCGGCAAAATCGCAAACGTTTAACTGCCTTCGTTAAAAATTTCCAGATTGCTGGTGCCTTCCTGCCATTCACGCACCGCTTTGGTGTCATCGTTGCGCAGGGCGTTGAGGTGATCCAGATAGGACTGGTCCACGTCGGAGGTGACGTAGTGGCCATTGAAGACCGAGGTCTCGAAGTGACGCAGATCCGGGTTGATCTCCCGGACGGCGGCTTCCAGATCTTCCAGATCCTGGAAAATCAGACCGTCAGCACCAATCAGCTTGCACACCTCTTCCACTTCGCGGCCGTGGGCGATCAGCTCGTTGGCGGTAGGCATGTCGATGCCGTAGACGTTGGGGAAGCGAATTTCCGGCGCTGCCGAGGCGAAGTAGACCTTGGCTGCCCCCGCTTCACGGGCCATCTGGATGATCTGCTCGGACGTGGTACCACGCACGATGGAATCGTCCACCAGCAACACCTTCTTGCCCTTGAATTCGGAGCTGATGGCGTTGAGTTTGCGGCGCACCGACTTCTTGCGCTGGGTCTGGCCCGGCATGATGAAGGTACGGCCGATGTAGCGATTCTTCACGAAGCCCTGACGGTATGGCAGGTCGAGGGTGTGGGCGATCTCCAGCGCCACGTCACAGGAGGTCTCGGGGATGGGGATAACCACATCGACGTCGAGATCTTCCCACTCGCGGGCAATCTTCTGACCCAGCTTGCGACCCATGTTGAGGCGGGCGGCGTAGACCGAGACCTTGTCGATGCACGAATCGGGACGGGCGAAATAGACATATTCGAAGATGCAGGAGCTCATCTGCGGGTTCTCCGCACACTGCTCGGAGAAGAGCTGGCCCTGCTCGGTGATGTAGATGGCTTCACCCGGCGCAATATCCCGCACCGTCTCGAAACCGATGGCGTCGAGCGCAACGCTCTCGGAGGCGAGCATGTACTCCACCTGGCCCTGCTCGTCCTGACGACGACCGAGGATCAGCGGGCGAATGCCGTTGGGATCGCGAAAACCGATGAGACCATGACCAATCACCAGCGAGACTACCGCATAAGCGCCGCGGATCTGCTGATGGGTTCTGCGCACCGCGGCGAAGATATCTTCGGGGCGCAGCGCCATCTTGTCACAACGATCCAGCTCGTGGGCCAGCACGTTCAGCAGCACTTCCGAGTCGGAGGTGGTGTTGATGTGGCGGCGGGCGACCTTGAACTGCTGCTCCTTGAGCTCCTTGGCGTTGGTGAGGTTGCCGTTATGGGCCAGCACCATGCCGTAGGGCGAGTTCACATAAAAAGGTTGGGCTTCAGCGGCACTTGAGCTGCCTGCGGTGGGGTATCTGACATGACCTATGCCGATGTTCCCTTGCAGACGCTGCATGTGGCGCACTTCAAACACGTCCTTCACCAGGCCATTGGCCTTGCGTTGCCGGAAGTTTCCACTATCAATGGTCACGATCCCGGCGGCATCCTGTCCCCTGTGCTGCAACACCGTCAAGGCGTCGTAGAGGGCCTGATTGACGGGGGTGGTGCCAACTATACCGACAATACCACACATGTCTTTGCTACCTCGAAGTCACTATACCTGTTTAAGAAAACTGGATGAGTTCAACATGAACCCGAAAAACCACTGGATCACCGGCTTGAACTCCGGTACCAGCTTGGACGCCACCCACCAGTCGCTCTGGGAGAGGCTGGTGAAGGTATCCATGAAAAAAAGCAGGGCACTGACGATCAGCACCCCGCGAATTGCACCGAAGCAGACCCCCAGCACCCGATCGGTACCGGAGAGACCCGTCTTGTCCACCAACAGGCCCACCACATAGTTGACCACGCTGCCGAGGATCAGGGTCGCCACAAACAGCGCCGCGATGGCCAGACCGTTGCGAACCAGCGCGTCGGAGAAGGAGGTGAAATAGACGGCGAGATCGGGATAGAAATGGCTGGCAATAAAGAAGGCGACGAACCAGGTGACAAGAGACATGGCCTCCTTGACGAAGCCGCGCACCAGGCTGATGAGAGCAGAGAAACCGACGATGCCGATGATGGCGTAATCAATCCAGACCATAGAAAAAGATGTCCTGCGAAATTGCGGCGCAGTCTAACAAAAACGATTGCGCATTGCTTGATAAAAATGTGTTAACTGTTCAAAGCGACGCCGAAAAGCCGCATTTTTTCAGCACTAAAACGGTTGATCGGCGCCAGAATGCACAACGCCATGGCAATGCCATGGCGTTGTGGTCTGCGGCGTGAACTTACCCGATGTGGGTCAGGCCACCCATGTAGGATTGCAGCGCAGCCGGGATGGCGATGCGGCCATCTTCCTGCTGGTAGTTCTCCATCACGGCAACCAGGGTACGACCCACTGCCAGACCGGAGCCGTTCAGGGTGTGCAGCAACTGCGGCTTGCCGTCGATACGCACGCGAGCCTGCATGCGGCGCGCCTGGAAGTCGGTGCAGTTGGAGACAGAGGAGATCTCGCGGTAAGTGTTCTGGGCCGGCAGCCACACTTCCAGATCGTAGGTCTTGGAAGCGCAGAAGCCCATGTCACCGGTAGAGAGCGCCATCACGCGATACGGCAGCTCCAGCAGTTGCAGCACCTTCTCGGCGTGACCCACCATCTCTTCCAGTGCATCCCAGGATTTCTCCGGGTGAACCAGCTGAACCATTTCAACCTTGTCGAACTGGTGCATACGGATGAGGCCACGGGTATCACGACCGTAGGAACCGGCTTCAGAGCGGAAGCAGGGGCTGTGAGCGGTCATCTTGATTGGCAGCTCTTGGGCGTCAAAGATCTCGTCACGGGCCATATTGGTGAGCGGCACTTCGGAGGTCGGGATCAGGGAGAACTTGCGCACCTTGCCCTCTTCTTCCCCTTCACCTTCGATACCGGTATTGAACAGGTCCTGGGCAAATTTCGGCAACTGACCGGTGCCATAGAGGCTGTCCGGGTTCACCAGATAGGGTACATAGCACTCGGTGTAACCGTGCTGCTGGGTGTGCAGATCCAGCATGAACTGAGCCAGGGCACGGTGCAGACGGGCAATCTGACCCTTCATCACTACGAAACGGGTACCGGATAGTTTGACGCCGTTCTTGAAGTCAACGCCCTTGGCCGCTTCGCCCAGATCGATGTGATCGCGTACCGGGAAGCTGAACTCGCGCGGGGTACCCCAGCGGCGCACTTCCACGTTGTCGTTCTCGTCACGGCCCACCGGCGTGGTCTCGCTCGGCAGGTTGGGGATGGCGTCGGCAATGGCTTTCAGCTGGGCCAGCAGGGCATCCAGCTCGACCTTGCTGGTTTCCAGCTCGTCGTTGATCTTGGTCACTTCGGCCTTGAGCGGGGCAACATCTTCACCACGACGGGCAGCTTCACCGATGGATTTGGAGCGGGCGTTGCGCTCGGCCTGCAGCTCCTGGGTACGGGACTGCAGATCCTTGCGTTTCTCTTCCAGAGCGTTGACAGCCGCTACGTCCAGAACGTAGCCACGTGTCGCCAGACGAGCGGCAGCCTCTTCGATATCGCTGCGCAGATATTTGGGATCCAGCATGGTTTACCTACTTTTTTAAAATGGGATCTGGGCCTGAGTCGTCATGACGGGCTGGGAAACAGATCCGGAAGTTAACATCGGTTGGCGCACCCCAATCGTCTTCAGAATCGGGCCTTAACTATCAGGCCTTCGAGATCAAGAAGATGGCGCAAGGCCAAGACAAGCGGGGTCAGACGGGCAGTGTAGCAGACCGCCCCCCCGCCCGAACAGGGACTATTTGTGTCGTTTTTACCGACTTTGGCACGCAAGCCGTCCTGCATATTCAAACGCCTGACCAATTTTCAGCCACGCGGGGTAACAAAGGGGCTATTTGCCCCGTTGCTGCGGACTTTGCCTGTCCAGTTCATGGAGGTAATCGAGCTTCTGACCAATCTGCTTTTCAAGGCCGCGATCGGTGGGCTGGTAGTACTGCTTGCCGGCAAGCTCGGGCGGGAAATACTGCTCGCCCGCAGCATAGGCGCCCGGCTCGTCATGGGCATAGCGATACTCGGCGCCATAGCCCAGATCGCTCATCAGTTTGGTCGGCGCATTGCGCAGGTGCACCGGCACCTCGAAGTCAGGGAGGTTTTTGGCATCATGGAGCGCTGCCTTCCAGGCGGTATAGACCGCATTGCTTTTCGGGGCACAGGCGAGATAGACGATCGCCTGGGCGATGGCCCGCTCCCCTTCCGCCGGCCCGATCCGATGGAAACAATCCCAGGCCGACAGGGCGACCTGCATGGCGCGGGGATCGGCATTGCCCACATCTTCCGAGGCAATCGCCAGCAAGCGGCGGGCTATATAGAGGGGATCGCAACCGGCGCTTACCATACGGGCATACCAGTAGAGCGCCGCATCCGGCGCCGAGCCGCGAATGGATTTGTGCACCGCCGAGATGAGGTCGTAGAAGTGATCGCCCCCCTTGTCGAAGCGGGCCACGTGCTCCCCCACCACGGCAGCGAGCAGGGCACTGTCGATCACCCGCGCCCCTGTGCTGTCGGTTTCGGCCATGTCGGCCAACAGCTCCAGATAGTTGAGGGATTTACGCCCGTCTCCATCCACCGCCTTGGCCAACGCCTCTTTGACGCCCGGGGCAAAGGTGAGTGCCGGATCATTGAGACCACGGGGATCAGTCATCGCCTGATCGAGCATGGCGAGAATATCGCTCTCCTCCAGTCGCTTGAGCAGATAGACTCGGGCCCTGGAGAGCAGTGCGTTGTTGAGTTCGAACGAGGGGTTTTCAGTGGTGGCACCGATAAAGGTGATGGTGCCATCCTCGATGTGAGGCAGGAACACATCCTGCTGACTCTTGTTGAAGCGGTGCACCTCATCCACAAACAGGATGGTGCGCACTCCGCGCCAGCTGTTCTCCTTCGCCTTGTCGATGGCGGCGCGGATCTCCTTGATACCGGAGGTGACCGCAGAGAGTCGCTCCACTTCCGCCTGACAGTAGTGAGCCATCAACTCCGCCAGCGTGGTCTTGCCGGTACCGGGCGGCCCCCACAGGATCATCGAGTGGCAGTGACCCGCCAGAATCGCTTTGCGCAGGGGCTTGTCAGCCCCCAGGATATGTTGCTGACCGATATACTGGTCGAGGTTTTGCGGCCGCATCCGGGCCGCCAGCGGACGAAAGTCCGATGAAAAATCCAGCGACAAGTTACTCATCTGTATTGACCACCCAGCGTCACGCCACTCGCCTTTGACTGGCGTAGTGGCGAGCAATCCAACGACCGCTTGCTCATTAGCGCTGGTCGTCCAGCTCGACCCCCTTCGGGATCTTGAAAACAAATTCGTTGCCCTTGAGCACCGGCTTGCGGTTGAAGCTGCTCAGGGTGAATTCACTCCACTGCCCTTGCGCCTCTTTCACATCGAAACGACTGATGTTGTCTTGTCTGTCGAAGGTGACACGGAAGGAGGCGATCAGCTCATCCTTGTTACGGCTGGTGACGGTGTAGACATCACCCTGCTGGGTCACGTCATAGTTCTTCCAGAACTTGTCGTCATTGCCGGCGATCAGAATAAAGGGGGTGTTGAGCACCGCATCTTTCAGCTTGAGGGCGGTCACCTGCTCGACGAAGGGATCATAGACCCAGACATCCTGACCATCGGCCACGATCAGGCTCTCGTCCGGCGAGGTGGTGTGCCAGTTGAAACGGTTTGGCCGCTGCACCAGCAGGTCGCCGCTGGCCTTTTGCAGCTCCTTGCCCTTGCTGTCATAGACGGTCTGGGCAAATTTGGCGGAGAAGAGGCTCACCCCCGCCAGCTTCTGTTTGAGATCGCTGGCCGCATCGGCCCACACCTGGCTGCTGGCCATCAGCAGCACGGTACCTATCAACAGTTGTTTTTTCATCACGCTCTTCATAAAGACGCTCTCGATAAAAGGCCACGCCCGCGGAGGGCATGGCCAGGGATAGTATGAAACGGTGAGGCTTAGTCCCGCACCGGCGGCGGTGCCAGCACGTCGCGCTGACCATTGCCACCCGGTGAGCTGACGATACCCTGATTCTCCATCTGCTCAATGAGACGGGCTGCCCGGTTGTAACCAATCTTGAACTTGCGCTGGACGCTGGAGGTCGAGCCACGGCGGGACTCCACCACGAAAGCGACCGCTTCGTCGAACAAGGGGTCGAGCTCTTCATCGCCACCACCGCCATATTCGCCGCTGCCACCTTCGCCACCCGACTCACCGGAGAGGATCTCCTCGATGTAGTTCGGCTCGCCGCGCAGTTTCCAGTCCGCCACCACCTTGTGCACTTCGTGGTCATCGACAAAGGCACCGTGTACCCGGGTCGGGTTGGAGGTACCGGCCGGCATGTAGAGCATGTCGCCCATACCGAGCAGAGATTCGGCGCCGCCCTGATCAATGATGGTGCGCGAGTCGATCTTGCTCGACACCTGGAATGAGATCCGGGTCGGGATGTTGGCCTTGATAAGACCGGTAATGACATCCACCGACGGACGCTGGGTCGCCAGAATAAGGTGAATACCGGCGGCCCGCGCCTTCTGGGCGATACGGGCGATCAGCTCTTCCACCTTCTTGCCAACGATCATCATCATGTCGGCAAATTCATCCACCACCACCACGATGTGGGGCAGTTTCTCCAGCTCTGGCGGCATCTGATCCATGGAGTCACCCGGACGCCACAACGGATCCAGCAGGGGTTCCCCCTCCTCGATGGCGGCCAGTACCTTGTCGTTGTAGCCCTTGAGGTTGCGCACCCCGACTGCCGACATCAGCTTGTAACGGCGTTCCATCTCGCCCACACACCAGCGCAGGGCGTTGGCGGCATCCTTCATGTCGGTCACCACCTCGGTCAGCAGGTGCGGGATCCCTTCGTAGACCGAGAGTTCCAGCATCTTGGGGTCGATCATGATAAAGCGCAGATCATCGGGGGAGGACTTGTAGAGCATCGAGATGATCATGGTGTTGACCCCCACCGACTTACCGGAACCTGTGGTACCGGCCACCAGCAGGTGCGGCATCTTGGCCAGGTTCACCACCACCGGCTCGCCGGCGATGTCCTGACCCAGGCCCATGGTGAGCGGGTTGCGGCTATCGCGGAAAGCATCGCAGTCGAGGGTTTCACGCAGGTAAACGGTCTGGCGCACCCGGTTGGGCAGCTCGATACCGACATAGGTTTTCCCCGGGATCACTTCCACCACCCGCACGCTGCTGGCAGAGAGGGAACGGGCCAGATCACGCGAGAGGTTGGTGATCTTGCTCGCCTTCATGCCCGGAGCCAGATCCAGTTCAAAACGGGTAATGACCGGACCCGGATAGACACCGACCACCTTGGCCTGCACGTTGTAGTCGGCAAGTTTGGCCTCCACCAGACGGCCCATGCGATCCAGCTCATCCTTGCTCATCATCTGAGTCTTGGCTGGCGGTCTGTCGAGCAGTTCGATACTCGGCAACGGCGGCATTGTTGACTGCGGACGACGCTTGGGCTTGGTCGGTGCGACGGCTACCGGCGCGGCGACCTCGTCGTCCCCTTCGGCCCAGGGCAGATCCAGATCGTCCTCATCATCGTCATCGGCCACAGCCAGTACCGGCTGGCGGCGACCATTGGCGGCCGCCACCGCACGTTTAGGATTGGCAGCCGGAGCCGGCTCATCATCTTCATCATCAAACTGGGGATCGAACTCGAAGGTATCGTCGTCGAGTTCCGGCAGCCACTCTTCGGCGGCAGCCTTCTGATTCTTGGCCTTGGGCTTGCGCGTCCAGCTGGTGTGTGGCTCATCTTCCTCATCATCAAACGCGATGGCCCCTACCCCGCCTTCCAGCAAGGGATCCGGCCCCTCGTTGCGGGGTTGACGCCAGCCACCGGTCAGCCAGCGGCCGAGGGTGGTCGGAAAGTGGTAAACAGCGCTGACCGAACCGGTGCAGGCCGCGCCGATCTGCTCGACGATGGTGAGCCAGGACCAGCCGGTAAACAGGGTGATGCCGGTTGCCACGAAGCAGAGCAGCATCAGGTTGGCCCCGACGCCGCCAAACAGCGGTACCACTGCAGAAGCGATCACATCCCCCACCAGACCACCGGCGGAGAAGTTTTGCATATCGTTGAAGTTCATGCTGGCAATGGCCGACATGCCGAGCACAGTCAGGATAAAGCCGATGATCCGCACCCCCAGGGTGAGGTAATCCACATCGAGCAGACGGCTCGGGCGCCAGAACAGACTCCAGCCCAGCAGTACCACCAGCGGCGGCACCAGATAGGAGAAAGCACCAAAGGTAAACATGGTGATATCGGCGAGCCAGGCACCGGCACTACCGGCGAGGTTCTTCACCTCCCCTTGCCAGGAGGTCTGGGACCAGCCGGGATCAGCGGGATGATAGGACAACAGGGCAAGCAGAAGATAAGCAGCCATCAGGGTGATGGCGATCAAGACGGCTTCGAAGATCCGTTGTGTACCTGATAAAGGAGTAAACAGCTTTTTATCGGCCAAACTCCGGCTCCTTTCTGAAAACATGTAATGCAGGAAATAAGGGGGCCTAGTATCCCCGAAAAGCCCATCGATTGTCAGCCAGAGCCTGATGGGACGGGGCCATATTTGCAATTATCTTTACAAGAAGAAACGAGCGGACCGGCCGCTCGTTTCTGACTGTCATGGTGTCTCATATGGAAAAGACACCACGGCATAACCTGCTTTATCGGGTGCTGATCACCAGACGACTGCTCTGCTTGACCTCTTCCATCACCACGTAGGTGCGGGTGTCATTGACACCGGGCAGACGCAGCAGGGTTTCCCCCAACAGACGGCGGTAAGCCGACATGTCGCTGACTCGGGTCTTGAGCAGATAGTCGAAGTCACCGGAAACCAGATGACACTCCTGGATCTCTTCGAGCACCTGAACAGCCTTGTTGAACTGTTCAAACACATCAGGCGCCCCGCGATTGAGGGTTATCTCTACAAACACCAGCAGAGATGCGTCCAGATAATGAGGGTTCAGAATAGCGGCATATCCTTCGATATAACCTTGTCGCTCGAGGCGACGAACCCGTTCCAGACACGGTGTAGGACTCAGGCCAACTCGCTTGGACAACTCAACATTCGAAATCCTGCCATCCTTTTGCAGTTCATTAAGAATGTTGCGGTCAATCCTGTCCAAATCCTTTAGCCGACTCTTAGCTTCCATCATTTTATTCCATCCTTTGGCTATTTTTTGGTAAGAATCACCAGTCATTTTATAATTATGGTCACAAATCCTGTCAATACCTGAATATACTAGGCGCAAATGTTGGTTAACATTTTGGCAACATGAAACACCAATCTATAGACGAGGGATAGCATGATTATCGGTGTACCTAAAGAGATAAAAAACCATGAATACCGCGTAGGCATGGTTCCGGCCAGTGTACGTGAACTGACAGCACGAAACCATACTGTTTTCGTCCAAAGCGGTGCCGGAAACGGCATTGGCTTCAGCGATGCAGATTATATCGCTGTTGGAGCCGAAATTTTGGCCTCTGCAGCAGAGGTTTTCGCCAAAGCCGAGATGATCGTCAAGGTCAAGGAACCTCAGCCTGTCGAATGTGCCATGCTGCGTCCGGGTCAGACCCTGTTCACCTATCTGCATCTGGCGCCAGACTTGCCCCAGACCGAAGCCCTGCTTAAAAGCGGCGCCATCTGTATCGCCTATGAAACCGTCACCGACGGCCGTGGCGGCCTGCCCCTGCTGGCCCCCATGTCGGAAGTGGCCGGACGCATGTCTATTCAGGCGGGTGCCCAAGCGCTGGAAAAATCGCGCGGTGGTAGCGGTGTGCTGCTCGGCGGCGTACCCGGTGTCGAACCGGCCAAGGTGGTGATCATCGGCGGCGGCGTGGTCGGCTCCAATGCAGCCCGCATGGCCATTGGCCTGCGCGCGGATGTCACCATCCTCGACAACAACATCGATACCTTGCGTCGTCTTGATAACGAGTTCCAGGGAGCAGCCAAGGTGGTTTACTCCAACAGCGAGACGCTGGAGCGACATCTGCTGGCGGCCGATCTGGTCATCGGCGGCGTACTGGTGCCGGGTGCCACTGCGCCAAAACTTGTCCGCCGTGACCACATTGCGCGCATGAAGCCGGGTTCTGCCATCGTCGATGTGGCCATCGATCAGGGCGGCTGTGTGGAAACCTCCCACGCCACCACCCATCAGGATCCGACCTATATCGTCGATGAGGTGGTGCACTACTGTGTCGCCAACATGCCGGGGGCGGTGGCCCGCACCTCGACCGTGGCGCTCAACAATGCCACCCTCCCCTTTATCATCAAGCTGGCCCAGCAAGGATATCGTCAGGCACTGCTGAACGATCCCAACCTGCTGCACGGGCTCAACGTGATGGAGGGCAAGCTCACCTGCAAGGAAGTGGCCGTGGCACATGGCCTTGCCTACACGGATCCCCTGACCCTGCTGAACTGATCTGCGCTGGCCTGCGCCAGTTGGAGATGAGTGAAAATCCGCCCGCGATGGGCGGTTTTTTTATTCCTTTATTTTGCATGTCACCCCTTGTGAACACGATTAGTGCAATCGACTCACCAGCCTTTGACCCCGGATCACGAATTACCTACAATCGCGCAAACTCATCACATCCCGGAAATGACATCATGAGCCAAGTCACGCACAGCAAATTGCTGATCTTAGGGTCAGGCCCGGCCGGTTACACCGCGGCCGTCTACGCCGCCCGCGCCAACCTCAATCCCCTGCTCATCACCGGCATGCAGCAAGGGGGTCAGCTGACCACCACCACCGAAGTGGAAAACTGGCCAGGTGATCCGGAAGGGCTGACCGGCCCTGCCCTGATGGAGCGCATGAAAGAGCATGCAGAGAAGTTCGATACCCGCATCCTGTTTGATCACATCAACAGTGTCGAACTGACTCAGCGCCCGTTCCGTCTCAAGGGCGACAACGGCGAGTACACCTGCGATGCCCTGATCATCGCGACCGGCGCCTCCGCCAAGTATCTGGGTCTGCCCTCCGAAGAGGCCTTCAAGGGTCGCGGCGTCTCCGCCTGTGCCACCTGTGACGGTTTCTTCTACCGCAATCAGGAAGTGGCGGTGATCGGCGGCGGCAACACCGCTGTTGAAGAAGCCTTGTATCTGGCCAACATCGCCAAGAAGGTGCACCTGATCCACCGCCGCGACGAATTCCGTGCCGAGAAGATCCTGATCAAGCGTCTGCACGACAAGGTCGCGAGCGGCAATATCGTGCTGCACACCCACCAGACTCTGGACGAAGTGCTGGGGGATCAGATGGGGGTCACCGGTGTGCGCCTGCGCAACACTCAGGACAACAGCACCAGCGAGCTGCCGCTGATGGGCGTCTTCATCGCCATCGGCCACCAGCCCAATACCCAGATCTTCGATGGCCAGCTGGAGATGCAAAACGGCTATCTGAAGGTACGTGGCGGCCTCGACGGTTTTGCCACCCAGACCAGCATTGAAGGTGTCTTCGCTGCCGGCGATGTGGCCGACCACAACTACCGTCAGGCGATCACCTCTGCTGGTACCGGCTGCATGGCAGCCCTCGATGCCGAACGCTACCTCGACGCGCAATAAACAAGCGCAGATGTGATATAAGGCATACCAGTCGGTATGCCTTTTTTATTTAAAGGAGTCTAATGAAACAGAAGATATTGATTGTCGAAGATAGCCTGACCATCCGCCGTATGCTGACTCAGGCCATTGCCCAGCAGACAGGCCTCGAGATTGACGCCTTTGATACCCTCGAAGGTGCCCGTCACTGCCGGGGCGAGGAGTATGTGGTCGCGCTGGTGGACCTGACCTTGCCGGATGCGCCCCGTGGCGAAGCGGTCAACGAGCTGCTGGCTCGAGGTTTGCCGGTGGTGATCCTCACTGCCGACATCAGCGAGGATAAACGTGCCGCCTGGCTGGAAACCGGCGTGCTGGACTATGTGATGAAGGATTCGCGCCACTCGCTGCAATATGCCGTCAGTCTGGTGCACCGCCTCTATCTCAACCAGTCGATCGAAGTGCTGGTAGTCGACGACTCACGCACCTCCCGTCACCGCACCATGGCCCAGTTGCGCAAGCAGTTGTTGCAGGTGCATGAGGCCAGTCATGCCCGTGAAGCGATGGCGATGCTGGAGCAACACCCGGACATCCGGCTGGCACTGGTCGACTACTATATGCCGGATATCGATGGCATCAGTCTGGTGCGGATGCTGAGAGAGCGATACAGCAAGCAGCAGCTCGCGATTATCGGGATCTCGGTCTCGGACAAGCGCGGTCTCTCTGCTCGCTACCTCAAGCAGGGCGCCAACGACTTTCTCAACCAGCCGTTCGAGCCGGAAGAACTGCAGTGTCGGGTCAGCCACAATCTGGAAGCGCTCAAGCAGTTCAACAGCATTCAGGAGTCAGCCAATCGTGATTACCTGACCGGTCTCTACAACCGGCGCTACTGGTTAAACGAAGGGCAAAAATGGTTTGAAGAGCATCAGCGCCTGCAGACGCCTCTTGCACTCTGTGTGCTCGATGTGGATCACTTCAAGCAGGTCAACGATCACTGGGGCCATGCCATCGGCGATCAACTGCTCTGCCATCTGACCCGGCTACTGACCCAGTTCTTCCCCGATGCCATGATCGCCCGCTTTGGCGGAGAGGAGTTTGCCATGATGGTGCCTCACTGTACCGTCCCCGTGTTGATCAAGCGTCTTGAAGGGCTGCGTCAGCAGCTGCGCCAGCAACCTTTGTCACCGGAAACCCCGCTCTTTGTTCGCGCCAGTTACGGCGTGATCAGCGTCGGGCGGATATCCATGGACGAGGCGCTGAGCGTAGCGGATCGGCTGCTCTATCAGGCAAAGAACACCGGTCGCGACAAGATAGTCTCTCAAGAGATAACTATCTGAATCCTCAGGGCATCAGTCCCGTGTATTACCGCCCGACAGACTTTCCGACAGGAGAGTCTGCGGGTTCCTTTCCTGCCACAGTCTCCCCATCACCGAGACTATCGAAAGTCAGTAAGTCTTGTCGACCCGCACCCCATCATCGAAGTAGAGAATGCGCACCTTGTCTCCATTGGCAAAGACCATGGCGGGATCATAATCCTGGATCACGTTGATAAGGGCATTTTGCTCGTTGCGGATCAGCAGCTCCACCAACTTGTTTTCCACCACGGTTCCCCCGGACTGGTATTGTTGCGCAGCTGCAGCTCCCGCCAGCGCCCCGACGGCGGTGGCGATCTCACGACCATGACCGCCGCCAAACTGGTTGCCCAGCAGACCGCCCAACACGGCACCACCCAGCGTCTTCCAGCCAGAGTGCTCGGACTCCAGGATCTGGCGCTGGGTAATATTGCGCACCGTTTCGACCTGACCAAACACCACCTGATTGACGGGCCGCGCGGTATTGCGCTGGTAGACCTCCGCCCCGGCAGGCGCCGTGACAAAGCAGAGCAAGCTGGATACTATCAGGATAATGGCCTTCATCTATAAACCTCGTTGCCTTATGTCTCGCTATCTTACCCAACTGGATGATGAGCTTTGCTGGTTTCCCGACCCCAGCCATGCGCTGGAAGAGCCCAACGGCTTGCTGGCGATCGGCGGGGATCTCTCCCCTGCCAGATTGCTGGCAGCTTATCACAAGGGGATCTTCCCGTGGAATGAACCCCACCAGCCGACCCTGTGGTGGTCACCGGATCCCCGCGGAGTGATCCGCCCAGACCAACTCCATGTGGGACGGACACTGCAGAAGATTATCCGCCGTACCCCATTCGATATTTCCGTCAATCGCGCCTTTAATGAAGTCATTACCGCCTGCGCCGCCCCTCGTCGCACTGCCGATGGCACCTGGATCAGCCAACCCATGATCGAGGCCTACCAGCAGTTGCATCGGCTGGGTCATGCCCACTCTATCGAGATCTGGCAGGAGGGAGAGCTGCAAGCGGGACTGTATGGCCTCTCTATCGGCCGACTGTTTTGCGGTGAATCCATGTTCAGCCGGATTGATAACGGCGCCAAACTTGCCATGGTGGCACTCTGTCGCCACTTCGCCCGCCATCACGGCGCCCTCATCGATTGCCAGATGCAAAACCCGTTTCTGGCGACCCTGGGTATCGAGGAGTGGCCACGGGCCCGTTTTCTGGCTGAGCTGGCGCGCCTTGGCCATCAACCACTGTTGGCTTCCTGCTGGCAAGAGGGGGAGATCAGCTTATGACTGAAGAAGTGATCCTCAAAGTAGGGCTGACTCCCAAGCATCCCTGCAGTTATCTGGACCATGAACAGGAGCAGTTGCTGGTGCTGATGGAACACAATCTGCTCAACGCCAACGGTTACGAGCGATTGTTGACTGCCGGTTTTCGCCGCAGTGGCAACGACATCTATCGTCCCCACTGCCCGGCGTGCCATGCCTGCCAATCCCTTCGAATTCACAGCGAGCGCTTTCGTCCCAGCCGTGGCCAGAAGCGGATCCGCCAGCTCAACAAAGATATCGAGATCGTCCTGAGCTACGACGACAAGCCCGAGTATTACCTGCTCTACGAACGTTATATCCGCGAACGCCACCACGATGGCAGCATGTATCCCCCCAACCGCAGCCAGTATCGTGGGTTTCTCCATTGTGACTGGATGCCGCCGCTCTACCTGGAGATGCGCAAAGAGGGCCGCCTTATCGGTGTAGCCACCACAGACCTGCTGCCCCACTCCTTGAGCGCCATGTACACCTTCTTCGATCCTGACTATGCCGATCGCTCCCTGGGCACCTTTGCAATCCTCTGCCAGCTCGATCTGGCCAGGCGAACAGGGCGAAGCTGGCTCTATCTTGGCTATCTGGTAGAGGCGTGCCGCAAGATGAATTACAAGCGCAATTATCTCCCTCACGAGCTGTTAATTCAGGGGGAATGGAAAAATATCGACACCAAGCCCGAGTAAACTTTACACATAGCCTTAAATCCGGCATGATCCAGCGGTTTTTTGTTGTGGCTTATCAAGAGGATTCAATGGCTAAAGAAGACAGTATTGAGATGCAGGGCACTATTCTCGAAACCCTGCCCAATACCATGTTCCGTGTGGAACTGGAGAATGGTCACGTGGTTATCGCTCATATTTCAGGCAAGATGCGCAAAAACTACATTCGTATCCTGACTGGAGACAAAGTAACGGTAGCACTGACTCCCTACGATCTCTCCAAGGGACGTATTGTTTTCCGCTCTCGCTAAGCCAGGAATTCAGCAAAAAACCCCAACCTTTCGGTTGGGGTTTTTTGTCGTTTTCTGATCACTGACGCTTAGTGGGAAACAGCTTCAACATTGACCTGAAAATCAAAGCTGAGGCTGTCATTTACCAACTCAACCTTCACAATTCCCCCGTCAACCAGTGAGCCGAACAGGATCTCATTGGCCAGGGGTTTCTTGAGGTGCTCTTGGATAACCCGACCCATCGGTCTGGCCCCCATGGCTCTGTCATATCCCTTCTCTGCCAACCAGTGGCGGGCACGCTCGGACACCTCGAGAGAGACTCCCTTCGCATCCAGTTGAACCTGCAATTCGACAATGAACTTGTCGACCACCTGATGGATCACCGTCATATCGAGATGGTTGAACCAGATGGTGTGATCAAGCCGGTTACGAAACTCCGGACTGAAGGTCTTGTTGATCACCGCCATGGCATCGTGGCTCAAATCCTGTTGCTGGAAGCCAATCGATTTGCGTTGGGTCTCCTGCACACCGGCGTTGGTAGTCATCACCAAAATGACGTTACGGAAATCCGCCTTGCGCCCGTTGTTATCGGTCAAGGTGCCGTTGTCCATCACCTGCAACAGCAGATTGAATACGTCCGGGTGAGCTTTCTCAATTTCGTCGAGCAACACAACGGAATGAGGATGCTTGATCACCGCATCGGTCAGCAACCCTCCCTGTTCAAAACCGACATAACCGGGAGGCGCGCCAATCAAGCGAGATACGGTATGGCGTTCCATGTACTCGGACATATCAAAGCGCAGCATCTCGACACCCAGCGCCTTGCCCAACTGCTGGGTCACCTCTGTTTTACCAACACCGGTAGGACCGGCAAACAGGAAGCAACCAACCGGGCGACGCTCATTGCCAAGTCCTGAACGAGAGAGGCGAATCGCATCGGTCAGTACCTCGATGGCTTTATCTTGACCAAAGACCACCATCTTCAGATTGCGCTCCAGGTTCTTCAGTACCTCTTTATCCGAGGAAGAAACTGATTTCTCCGGAATGCGGGCGATCTTGGCCACTATGGACTCAATTTCCTGCACATTGATCACTTTCTTGCGCTTGCTCGCGGGCAATAACCGTTGACCGGCGCCCGCCTCGTCTATCACATCGATCGCTTTGTCGGGTAGGTGACGATCATTGATGTACTTGGCAGAGAGCTCGGCAGCTGCACGGATCGCCTTGGCGGTATAGCGTACGCCGTGGTGGGCTTCGTAGCGACTCTTGAGTCCCATCAGGATGCGAGTGGTGTCATCGATAGTCGGCTCGACAATATCGATCTTCTGGAAGCGACGGGCCAACGCACGGTCTTTCTCGAAGATCTGGGCATACTCCTGATAAGTGGTGGATCCCACACAGCGGAGCAAACCATTGGAGAGCAGCGGCTTGATCAGGTTGGCTGCATCCAGCTGACCACCGGATGCCGCACCGGCACCGATGATGGTATGGATCTCGTCGATAAAGAGGATGGCCCCTTCCTGACGCTCAATTTGCTTGAGCAGTACCTTGAGGCGCTTCTCGAAATCCCCACGGTATTTGGTGCCCGCCAGCAGAGAACCCATATCCAGCGAATAGATGGTACTGCCCGCAATCACCTCGGGGACATCCCCCTTGACGATGCGATAGGCCAAGCCTTCTGCAATAGCGGTTTTGCCTACACCCGCTTCACCCACCAGCAGCGGGTTGTTCTTGCGACGACGGCAGAGCACCTGAATGGTACGATTGAGCTCCTGATCACGGCCAATCAGCGGATCGATGCGCCCTTCCAGCACCAGCTGGTTCAGGTTGGTGGCAAAGCTTTCGATCTGGGCGGCCGAAACATCATCATCAGACTCGGGATTGTTATTGCTACCGAGATCCGGCTTGTTATCCTTGCGCACCCCGTGGGAGAGGAAATTGACGACGTCGAGACGGCTGATCTCGGCTTTTTTCAGGAAATAGGCAGCTTGTGACTCCTGCTCACTGAAGATAGCGACCAGCACGTTGGCGCCGCTGACTTCGGTATTGCCGGAGGATTGCACATGGAAGACGGCACGCTGCAACACGCGCTGGAAGCCCAGTGTCGGCTGGGTTTCACGATCTTCATCGTCGCGCGGTATGAGCGGAGTAGTTTGGGTGATGAATGCGCGGATCTCCTTGCGCATCTGCTCGACATCGGCACCACAGGAGCTCAGCGCCTCATGGGCTGAACTGTTATCCAGAAGGGCTAACAACAGGTGCTCGACGGTCATGAATTCGTGGCGCTCGTCACGGGCCAGTTTGAAAGCCTCGTTCAGCGTCTTTTCTAGATCTTTATTCAACATAGGCACCTCCCCTAGTACAGCTACAATGTGGTGTCACACTCGCCATCACGTCATCAGATTCAAGCCTTTTCCATAGTACAGAGCAGTGGATGTTCGTTGTTACGTGCATAGGTGTTGACCTGGACAACCTTGGTTTCGGCGATCTCTGCGGTAAACATGCCGCAGACACCCTTACCACTATAATGCACACTCAGCATGACCTGAGTCGCCTTGTCCAAATCCATACCAAAGAACTTTTGCAGCACCTCCACCACAAACTCCATGGGCGTGTAGTCATCGTTGTTCAACACAACCTTATACATGGGTGGCGGCTGCAGCTTTGTTTTCTCTGCTTCTGCAATCTCTTCATTAGCAAAGAGTTCTTTCTGCTTGCTCATAATCGCGCTTTGGTACCTCTAGATTACTACCGTCTAACACAAGGTTGTCAATAGACTTGTTAACCAGATCACATCAGCTGTTAACAACTTCTTGACTCGCTCAAAAGT
Organism: Aeromonas sp. R3-1; assembly: GCF_040908345.1. Classification (NCBI taxonomy): domain Bacteria; kingdom Pseudomonadati; phylum Pseudomonadota; class Gammaproteobacteria; order Aeromonadales; family Aeromonadaceae; genus Aeromonas; species Aeromonas sp. R3-1. The sequence continues at coordinate 8,076 of NZ_JBFODN010000148.1, read as the reverse complement.
TAGACTAGATTGGTTACTTGCTAATCTGTGCCCGTCTGCTATGGGCCCATGTCCCTAGTTATAAAGGGCTGGCGCAGGTTACTCAACGACTTCTGGGTAATCAATAAAAGGATGTAGAAGTATGGCAACCGGCACAGTTAAGTGGTTTAACAACGCAAAAGGATTTGGGTTTATCTGTCCGGAAGGGGGCGGTGAGGATATCTTCGCTCACTACTCCACGATTCAAATGGAGGGCTACAAGACCCTGAAAGCGGGTCAGGCTGTCAATTTTGAACTGCAACAGGGGCCGAAAGGAAATCACGCCTCTGTGATTGTGCCAAACGAAGCACAAAATATGTAAATAACACCCGTTGGATAAATAAAAAACCGGTTCCTCTCTGAGCAACCGGTTTTTTATTGTCAGATTTCTGGCGAATCCTGCCTCCTCACGGGATCACAGGGTTATCACCAGCCATGATCAGTCGTGATATTCGCTGCAGGCGATCAGGGTATTTTCCATCAAGCTGGCGACCGTCATCGGGCCCACGCCACCGGGTACCGGAGTAATGAATGAGGCATGGCTGCGCGCCGTCTCAAACTCCACATCCCCGACCAGCGAGCCATCAGCCAAGCGATTGATGCCCACATCGATTACCAGTGCCCCCGGTTTGATCCACTCGCCAGGTATGAAGTTGGGCTTGCCGACTGCGACAACCAGCAGATCGGCACGGCGTACCTGATCTTCCAGATCCCGGGTAAAACGGTGACAGGTCGTGGTTGTGCAGCCCGCCAGCAGCAATTCGAGAGTCATGGGACGCCCCACTATGTTGGACGCTCCCACCACGACCGCATGCAGACCGTGCGTCTTCACGCCGGTGGTCTCGATCAGCGTCATGATCCCTTTCGGAGTGCAGGGGCGCAGCGCCGGAATACGTTGGGCCAGACGACCGACGTTATACGGGTGAAATCCATCTACATCCTTGTCAGGCTGGATCCGCTCCAGCACCTGAGTGGTATCAAAGTGATCCGGCAACGGCAGCTGAACCAGAATGCCATCAACGTGGCTATCCGCATTCAGCTGGTCAATCAGCGCCAGCAGCTCTTCCTGACTGGCGGTGGCACTCAGGTCATAGGAGCGGGAGAGAAAACCCACCTCCTCGCACGCCCGACGTTTGCTGCCGACATAGACCTGAGAGGCGGGATCCGCCCCCACCAGAATGACTGCCAGCCCTGGAGCCCGTTTCCCTGCCGCCAACCGCTGTTGGACTTGCGCCGCGACCTGGCTGCGAATCGTTTGCGCAACCTGTTTTCCATCTATGATTTTGGCAGACATCGTTCTCCACTCACCATGTGTTCAACTGCCGCGCATTGTCGCATTTTTTTAGCCGGGATGTTAGCGGCAGACGCACGCCATACCTGTAGCGGGCAATAAGTAGGCACTTGAATTTACTGGGGGAAAAAGTCGTTGACGCTGGCCCTTACGCTTGGCTATGATGCCCGCCCGTTGCCCAGTACGACTCATGTCGATATGCTGGTCAGGGATTTTCGGTGATTAGCGCAGTCCGGTAGCGCATCTGGTTTGGGACCAGAGGGTCAAAGGTTCGAATCCTTTATCACCGACCATGTTCATCGATTCGTCCTTAAGACGTGTTGATACAAAGCGCCCTTAGCTCAGTTGGATAGAGCAACGGCCTTCTAAGCCGTGGGTCGCAGGTTCGAATCCTGCAGGGCGCGCCATTGATGTTCCCCAATCCTTCTGGATTGGCGAGCGTTGATGAAAATTTCAGTGGTGGCTGTAGCTCAGTTGGTAGAGTCCCGGATTGTGATTCCGGTTGTCGTGGGTTCGAGCCCCATCAGCCACCCCATTATTCTGTCGATAATCGCCGCAAGGTGATGTCCATCGACTTGGTGCAGTGACCTTCTGGTCTGCTCCGCGAAAAACCGGCCAAGGCCGGTTTTTTGTTTTGCACTCGACAGCGCCATGCCTTGTCGGCAAGGCATCCTCCAGCTCGATAAACGCGGCTCTGCCCATTTGTCACGATTCGCGCTCCCCGTCGATACACAGCCACACTCCCCCGCACATCAGTCTGCTCGGTTCTTTTTCTGTATTTCCCAAGCGCCATTGATATGCTGATCGCTCTTCCTCTCTCCTGCTTTCCGTTGGAGCTTTTCTATGCAACGCATTCTTTTTGTCGAAGATGATCCCGAGATTGGCCAGCTCATCAGCAGTTGGCTCGGTCGCCACGATATGGACGTGACCCTCGAGCCCAGAGGGGACATGGCACTGGCCCGGGTCGAGGCCGAACAGCCCGATCTGGTGCTGCTCGATATCATGTTGCCGGGGCAAGATGGCATGTCCCTCTGTCGGGATCTGCGGCCGCGCTTCGACGGCCCCATCGTAATGCTCACCTCGCTGGACAGCGACATGAACCAGATCCTGAGTCTGGAGCTGGGCGCCAACGACTACATTCTCAAAACGACGCCACCGCCGGTGCTGCTGGCCCGGTTGCGGGTGCAGTTTCGCCAGCACCAGCAAGCATCAACCCAACCGGCAGCCACCAGCAGCGTTCCACAGCAACTGCAATTTGGTCGGCTGCGGGTGGATGGCCCGGGGCGAGATGTGCGGCTCAATGGCGAGAGCGTTGCCCTCTCGACCGCTGACTTTGATCTGCTGTGGGAGCTCGCCTGTCACGCGGGCCAAATCTTGAGTCGGGAAGCCCTCTTTCGCAGCTTGCGCGGCCGGGAGTACGACGGCCAGGATCGCAGCATGGATGTGGCCATCTCCCGCCTGCGCCGAAAACTGGGTGATAACCCTGACAACCCGACCCGGATCAAGACGGTGCGCCAGAAAGGCTACCTCTTCGTCCCCCACGCCTGGGAATAACCCTCTTTCGGGAGCACCGCCATGCGCCGCCTCTTTATCCAGTTCTATCTGTTACTGATCGGCTGCTTCACCCTCGCCATCCTGCTGGTTGGTGTGGTCTATCAGGTGACCGCCGAACGGGCGAGTGATCGCTATCTCGAACGCATGATGCAGGGCTCTCTTGGCCTGTTGACCGGCGAGTTGGCAAGAACCCCGCCAGAGCGCTGGCCCGATCGGCTGGCCGAGCAGAGCAGTCAGTTTACCCTCCCCCTCAAGATCGGCGAGCTGGTGCGCCAGCCCCTGGCCAGCGAGGATCAGGCCTTTCTGGCCGCCGGCAATATTGTCATCGTCGAGGAGGATGACACCTTCCTGCAGCGCATCCCCGATACCGAACGGGTGCTGATTGTCGGCCCGGTTCCCTACCTCTCCTACCTGCACGAGCTGCACTGGGTCGATGTGGGGCTGCTGCTGGTGATCGGCCTATCCCTCGGCCTGCCCATTCTGCTCTGGTTGCGTCCCCACTGGCGCGGCTTGCAGCAATTGGAGCAAACCGCACGTCGCGTAGGCGATGGGGATCTTTCCTACCGAACCAATCTGCCACCGGGCAGCAGTCTGGCCCGAGTGGGACGCACCTTCGATCAAATGGCGACCCAATTGCAGGCCATGATTGCCAGCCGCAAGCAACTGACCGATGCCATCGCCCACGAGTTGCGCACCCCGCTGGTCCGGTTGCGCTATCGGCTTGCCATGCTCGATCCTGCCCCTGCCGAGCAGGAGCAGCAGGCGCTGGAGCGAGATCTGGGAGCACTGGACGCTCTGATCGAAGAGATGCTCACCTACGCCAAGCTGGATAGACCCGAGCTGCCGTTGCAGCGCGACGAGCTGGAGCTCAGTCACTGGGCACAAGCGCATCTTGGCGACTGGCAGGCGCTGTCACCCGAGAAGAGGCTCACCCTCGATCTGCCGCCACGCCACATGCCCTGGTGCGGCGATCAGCGTCTGCTGACCCGCGCGGTGGAGAACCTCATCGGCAATGCTCTGCGCTACGCCGAGAGCGAGGTTACCCTCTCCATCTCGCGGCTGCAGGAGAACTATCTGCTGGAGGTGAGCGACGATGGGCCGGGGATCGATCCGGCGCTGGCGCCCCAGATCTTCGAACCGTTCGTGCGCCTTGATCAAAGCCGGGATCGCCGCACCGGCGGCACCGGACTGGGGCTGGCCATCGTGCGCAGCATTGCCCATCATCACGGGGGGGATGTGGCGCTGCTGGCCAGTGACCACGGCGCCCGCGTCTGCCTCACCCTGCCTGTACATTTGGATACAAACCGTCACCAACCGCTCACTGAAGGGCCGCCGCAACCGTCATAGGATGACTGTCATGGAGAACGCTCCATAACATCAACCCGAATAAGGAAATTGAACATGAAAAAGATCATTCCCCTGACCCTGGCTGCCGTCTTCGCCCTCACTTCCGGTTTCACCATGGCGGCCACTCCGACCAAGACAGCCACACCGCAGGCGACCCAGACCAAGGTGGTGAAAAAACACCATAAAGCCACCCACGCCAAGACCCCTGCCGTCAAAGTCGCGCCGAAAACCAAGTGATCCTACTGTTCACTTGATAGCACCAAGGGAGGCTGACGCCTCCCTTTCCATCTCTTCCCGAAATTTTCCTGACGAGCGCCTCCCTCGTCCAAACCGGATCCACGACCCGGCTCCCCCTTTGCGGGAAACGGTCAATGACCACAGGAACATGGCATGTGGCGTCATCTGCTTAAATGGCTCGGCCCCTTGTGCAGCTTGCTGCTGCTCGGCACCGCACTGACCGTGCTGTATCACCTGACTCAGGCATGGCACTGGCACGATATTCGTGTGGCCATCTGGTTCCAACCCCTGTCGCGACTGGCGGGCGCCCTGTTGCTGACCCTGCTCAGTTATGGTTGCCTCTGCAGCTATGACATGCTGGCGCTCCATGCGCTGGGCAAGCGCCTTCCCTGGCAACAGGTCAGCATCACCTCCTTTATCGCCTACACCTTCTCCAACACCCTGGGATTTGCCCTGCTGACAGGCACCTCGGTGCGATATCGCCTCTACTCCGCACTGGGGCTCACCACCGGAGAAGTGGCCCGCGTGGTGCTGTTCTGCTCCATCACCTTTTTCCTCGGCCTGCTGGCGTGGGGAGGTGGCGCCCTACTGACCTGCGATGTATCACAGTTGCTGCCTGACTGGCCGCTGTGGGCAGATACCCTGCTCAGGCTGGCGGGCGTCATGGCTCTGCTGTTGGTAGCCAGCTACCTCTGCTGGCCCGCCCCACGTCTCTCCTGGCGGAAACACACCCTGACTCTGCCGGGCTTTCGGATACGTCTGTTGCAACTGTTGGTCGCGCTGGCCGACTGGATGGCCGCCGCCGCCGTGCTGTTTGTGCTGTTGCCTGCAGATAGCGTCCCCTACCCTGTGCTGCTCAGTGCCTTCGTGCTGGCCAGCTTCCTCGGGGTACTGGCCCACGTGCCGGGTGGGATCGGCGTGTTCGAAGCGAGCATGAGCCTGCTGCTGGCCCACTACCTGCCAACCGACAATCTGCTCGCCTCGCTGCTGCTCTATCGCTGCATCTATTATCTGCTTCCCTTTCTCTGTGCCCTGCTGCTCTTTACCAGTCAGGAGATGCTGCAACAAAAAGCGCGCTGGCAGCGGCTACAAGGGCTGATGAGCGCAGTACGCGAATTTCTGCCCGCCCTTATCAGCATGGGCACCTTCGCCGCTGGCAGCCTACTGCTCTGCTCGGGGATGATCCCGACCATGCGCAGCCACATCGAAGTGTGGCTGCAGGTGTTGCCGCTCCATCTGCTCGAGCTCTCCGACGTGCTCGGCAGCGTGAGCGGTATCCTCCTGATCCTGCTGGCTCGCAGCCTCTATCGCCGTCACGACGCCGCGTTTCGCATCACCCAGCTGCTGCTGGCTCTGGGTATCGCCTTCTCCCTGCTCAAGGGGGGAGACTGGGAGTCAGCCCTGCTGCTTGGCAGCTTCCTGCTCATCATGACCCCTTGCCGTTCCCTCTTCTATCGCAAGGGGTCACTGCTCTATCCCCAGTACACCCCGGGCTGGCTCATCTCGGTCGGCGCCGTGCTGCTGGGAGCGCTGGCGCGCGCCCACGAACTGGTGGTGCGTGAAGGGGGGATCCACGGCTATCTGGCCCAGTTGCAGGACAAGTCCCTGCTGTTCCACCCCGCCGGTGACGCCTTCCTGATGTATGGCATCGAGGGCAACAGCTGGATTGTGATGGGGGATCCCGTCGGTCGCCCCGAGCAGATCGAAGAACTGCTCTGGCAATTTCGCGAGCGCTGCGACGAGCACGACGCCAACCCGGTCTTTTATCAGGTCTCGGCCCGCTATCTTCCGCTCTATCTGGAGCTGGGGCTGATCCCCTTCAAGCTTGGTGAAGAGGCGATGGTCGATCTGGCCACCTTCGATCTGGCAGGCAGCCGGCTGCGCAACCTGCGCCAGAGCCACGCCAAGGGCAAACGGGAAGGTTTGACCTTCGAGGTGGTCGAGGCCAGTGCCGTGGCCCCCCTGCTGCCCAGATTGCAGACCGTCTCCGATACCTGGCTGCAGAGCAAGATGGGCAAGGAGAAGGGCTTCTCGGTCGGCCGTTTCGAGCCTGACTACCTGACTTTAAGTCCGGCTGCGCTGGTGTGGCACGAGGGGCAGATCGTCGGCTTTGCCAACCTCTGGGTGAGCGATAGCAAGGAGATGCTCTCCATCGATCTGATGCGCTACAGCCTGGATACCGGCACTGCCCCCATCATGGATTTTCTCTTTGTCGAACTGCTGCTGTGGGGCAAGGCGCAAGGGTACGCCAGCTTCAATCTGGGGATGGCCCCCATGTCCGGCTTCAACGATCACCCGCTCAACAGCTACTGGGCCCGCCTTGGCAATACCCTGTTCGTCCGTGGCAGCCGTTTTTACAACTTTCAGGGGCTCAGACGCTACAAGGAGAAATTTTCGCCCCGCTGGGAACCCCGCTACCTGCTCTGCAGCAGCAAGCTGGTACTGCCCAGAACCCTGACTCACCTGATCACCCTGATTAGCCGCGGCCCGCTGGGGCTGATCAAGAAATAGGAGCATGGCCAATGAGAGCCTTGATTTTGCTGTTACTCAGTCTCGTACTGCCCGTTTCGTCTTTTGCGGCGCACGCCGCCCCGGTCAAGGATGACCTGAGCCTGATTGAGCTGCCGGTCAAGCAGCCATCCGACGCCCCCATGGTGATCTTTCTCAGCGGCGATGGTGGCTGGGCAGCCCTCGACAAGGGGTTGAGCGCCCAGTTTCAGCTGCACGGCATACCGGTCGTGGGCTGGAGCTCTCTCACCTACTACTGGAAGAAGAAAACCCCGGAGCAGGTGACCGCCGATCTGGAGCGGATCCTTGATGATTACCAGACTCGCTGGCAGCGCCCACGCTGGTTGTTGGTCGGTTTCTCGTTTGGTGCCGAGATTGTCCCATTCGTCATCAACCGGTTGCCGGAGCACTATCGTCAAGGGCTGATCGGGGCCGTGATGCTCTCCCCCTCCACCAGCTCAGATTTCGAGATCCATGTCAGCGACATGCTGACCCACAAGGCCCGCAGCTACCCGACCGAGCCGCAGGTGAAGACCATCCGGGATCTGCCGATGCTCTGCCTGCAAGGAGCCGATGACGATGACGGCGACCGCCTCTGCCCCCGTCTCAACCAACCCAACGTCACCAGCGTCACCCTGCCGGGAGGACACCATTTTGACGATAACGACCCCCAGCTCTATCAGGCCATCACCAAGCATCTGAACCTGCCCCCGGATCCGCTGACTGTGGAGCATTAACCCGTATCACCACGGAATGCCTTTTAAGTACCGAGCAGGGCAAATCAGCGAGCAATGAAAAGGGCCTCTCTTGCGAGAGGCCCTTGTACTGAATTGGGCGGAAACTTTAAAAGGATCGACCAATGGCTTGGCCGTGGCGTCAAGGTCACCGAGGCTTTTCACTACGATTGCCCAAGCGGTTCACCCAGATGCGCTATCAAGAACGAAGATTTGCATTCCTATGCCGGCAACCACTCGGGATTGCGCCATAAAACAAAAGCCCTGATGTTTCCATCAGGGCTTTGCAATGTGGCGGTGAGGGAGGGATTCGAACCCTCGATACGTTGCCGTATACACACTTTCCAGGCGTGCTCCTTCAGCCACTCGGACACCTCACCAAATTTT
>NZ_JBFODN010000147.1:0-16360 GCF_040908345.1 Aeromonas sp. R3-1 | reverse complement strand
CGAGTTGACTTTGAAGGCTGACGGTACTCTGCAGTCCAGTGATGGCAAGGTATACAGCTACACCGCTACCACTGGCGTGATTGGCTGGACGGAGATGACCCCGGCGGATGGCGAGTCACTGACGGTAAGTGCGACCCAGACCGACAAGGCGGGCAACACCTCCGACGAAGGCCGCGACACGGCTCTTGTTCTGGCTGCCCCGACTACCTCCGGTGGTTATGCCCAGGGCGAAGAAGATACGCCGTTTACCTTGAAATGGAGTGATTTCAACGCCAGTGATGCGGATACACCTGCGGCTCAGCTGTCGATCAAGATCACCTCACTGCCGGCGGATGGGGTGCTGCAGTACAAGGATGACGACGGTAACTGGCTGGCTGTGGTTGAAAATCAGGTATTTACTCAGGCAGAAATCGCCGCCGGCAAGCTGCAGTTCAAGCCTGATCCGCATGAGGCGAGCGGGTCGGCGGATAGTGGCGCAGGTTCAGGTGGGGTTGGCAACAAGCTGGGGGATTATGCGTCGTTCGGCTATCAGGTGAGCGACGGGGTAAACAACAGCGGTAATGCGACCTTTGTGGTTGACGTCAAGCCGGTGGTCGACGGTGTGACGCTCAAGGTTGAGCTGGTGAGTGGCGGGTTTGTGCCGGGGGCGGCGAAGGTAGAGCAGATCCTGTCCGACCTGGCTGGCAAGACGCAGTCTAAATTGCCGACCCCTGGCGATGATTATCTGGTTTCCAAGGATGGCAGCTGGGTCTTGGGCGGTGACGGCAAAGACACCATCAAGTACGGTAGTGGCGACCACTTCTCGGCAGATGGCGGTTCTGGCAATGACATTCTGATCGGCGGTGGCAGTGTCACTGACCATCTGATCGGTGGTGACGGGGACGACATCCTGATCGGCGGCAAGGATACGGCATCCTCGGTCACTCTGGATGGTGGAGCAGGCAATGATACACTGATTGCGCAAAGCCTGAAGGCGTCCACGACCTATTACGGTTGGGACGGGAAAGATGTGGCCTATGTCCCTGGCTCAATGAAGGATTTTCAGCTGGTGATGGGCGGTTCGCCAAATCAATTTGATTATCGACTGATTTATACAGGTACCAATGCTGGGTCCAACAGACCCTTCCATGATTTTTACAGTGTTGAGACTCTTTACCTGCAAGATGGCAAGTATGAGTTCAAGAATGGCAATCTGACTAAAGTAGCTGATCTGGCGACCTTGAAGGTTGATGTCGACCTGAAAGATACCGACGGCAGTGAGCGCTTTACCGATCTGACCATTACCGGCTTGCCGACTGGAGCCGTGGTGCAAGGCGGCAGCCTGCAGGCCGACGGCAGCTGGAAGGTGCCGGCCAGCATGCTGGATCAAGACGGGAAAGTGTCGCTGCAGGTGGAGTTGCCGACCGGTAGCGAGAACCTCAAGGTGACGGTCAAGGCTGGCTCGCAAGAGTATGAGATGGATGGCCTGCCGATAGCCGGTGAAGTGAAATATACCGAAGCGGATACCGGCTTTATGGTCAAGCCCACTAACCCGAATGGGGACAATGGTACGTCAGACAAACCTGTCGAGGGTGGGCGTGGTGATGATGTATTGCTGGGAGATATAGGTGGTATCAAGACCTCGGTTGAACCGGGTAAAAACTACAATATCGCCCTGATTGTAGATACATCAGGCAGTATGAAATTTGGCCTGGATGGAAGGGAAAACCCGCCTGCAGGTCAGGACAGAATGACCTTGACGATTAACGCCCTGAAAGCGTTGGCCAATCAGCTGGCAGGCCATGATGGTGTCGTTAACGTGACGCTCATTGGCTTTAGTAACTCGGCGAGTTCGCTGTTGACGATTAACGACCTGTCGAAGAGCGGTAAAGAAAAACTGCAGGATTTTATCGACAAGCTTAGCTCGTTGAAGGCCGACGGGGCGACCAACTACGAGGATGCCTTTATCAAGGCTGCCGCGTGGTTCAACAGCCAGCCGGGCAGTGGCAGCGGGAAAACGTTCGAGAACCTGACCTACTTCCTGACTGACGGTAACCCGACGGTTTATAACGGGGATACTTCGGGCAGTGGTGGCGATACCGACAATATCGATATGCAGAAGGCCATCAATGCTTTTGCGAATCTGTCCGGCCAGAGCGAGGTCAAGGCGATCGGCATCGGCACTGGCGTGACCCAGGGGAACCTGGCGTATTTCGACAATACCAAGGTGGTCGGTTCTGGCAGTAAATATGAGAACGCTCAGTTGCTGAATGATTTTTCCGGCAATACGGGGCCGTGGAGCGCGAGTAGCTGGAGCAATACCGGCGATAGCTCGGGGAGTGTCACAATGGTCGGTAGTCGGCTGGAGTTGAAAGATAGTGCGAAAAATCAAGCGTCAGTATTTGTCAGCGAAAAAATGACATTGGTGGCTGGTAGCGGTCTGCGCTTCGACCTTGGCAAGGGTAGTGATGTCGGCTCCGAAGACAGTTTCTCGGTGCAGCTGCAACACTGGAACGGCACTGCCTGGGTGAATGTTGGTGCCGCGGTGACCTCAGCGGGGACAATCAACAGCGGTGCGCTGGCTGCGGGTGATTACCGTTATGTTTTTACCATAAACGAGTGGGGAAACTCAGGAACGGCTACCCTGACGATCGATAATTTGATTAAGGTGATGGACGGGCGCCCGCCGGTTGGCCAACCCGATATCATCACCACGGCAGATCAGCTTAAGGCTGTGCTGGTTGGCAGTTCGACCACCAACACGCCTGCTGAGGTGGGGAATGATGTTCTGCACGGTGGCGCGGGCAACGATATCCTGTTCGGGGATGCCATCAATACCGATCACCTGCCGTGGGGCACGGCTGGCAACCCGGCCAAGCCGGCAGATTGGGTTGATGGCAAGGGACTGGATGGGCTGACCCAGTTCCTGACCTTGAAAAACGGTTATGCACCCAGCTCCCTTGAGCTTTACGAGTACATCAAGGGGAATGCCAACTCATTGGATGTGGCGGGCGATACCCGAGGGGGGAACGACAAGCTGCAAGGTGGCCTTGGTGACGATATCCTGTTTGGCCAGGGTGGCAACGATGAGCTCTATGGGAATGATGGCAAAGATATCCTTTATGGCGGCACTGGCAGTGACAAACTGTATGGTGGTTTGGGTAACGACATTCTGACTGGCGGAGAAGGTAAAGATTTCTTCGTATGGAATCAGGGTGATGCTAGTGCCAGCAATCTTGCCGTTGATGTCATTACTGATTTTAACAAGACGGCCAATAATACTGTCGACTTGAATCAGAAAGATGTTATTGATCTGAGTGACCTGCTTGACTCTGATGGAAGTAAGAGTGAAGCATCTCTGAAAGGACTGCTCTCAATCTTTGAAGAGAGCGGCAATGTTCGTTTGGAAGTGAGAGATGACACAAATGATCATAACTTGATTCAAACAATAGTGTTGGAAGGTCACTCTTTTGCCTCGCTGACAGGCAATACATATACGGATAAGAGCCAAGCCGGCCTGGTCATCGACTATATGTTGCTGAACAATATGCTGGAGATCGACAAGCCTCATGGCTAAAACGAGCAGACAGCAGAAAAGCAAAAGCGGCAGAGCAATCTGCCGCTTTTTTTATTTTTGCAGGGAAGCGAAATCAGTTGCCGAGGGTGGCGAACAGGCTCTGCTCCAGGGTGCCGCGGGAGACGCAGACCGGCTTGATGGACGGTGCCGGTACGCGCTCGCCTGAGGATTCAACGAAGAACAGCTCGGTGTTGCCCTTGACGTTGACGGTGGCCACGCTGCTGTTACCGCTCTGGGTGATGATCAGGTTGATCTGCAGGTTCGGGTTGCCCAGTGCAACTTTGGAGCCCATGGTGCCGCAGTCCAGCCACTCCAGCCCGTCGGCTGACTGATTGACGTTGGCGGTCATCAGGCCGGAGCCACGCTGGCTGTTTTCGATGGTGAGGCCGTGATCGGTGAACCACTTCTCGGCGCGAGCCCACACCAGATCCACCGGGATCGCCATTTCCTGAGTGTTGTTGGTTGCCTTGGCAATTGGCGGGTTGTAGCGATACTCCTCACCGCCGTTATTGTCACCAGCACAACCAACCAGCAGCAGCGCCAATGCGCTCCCCATAATCTTTTTCATCTTGTTTCTCTCGTCCATATCACCAGGCCATTGGCCAACCGGCGCCTATTATCGCCGGAGCGACAATCTCTGTCAGCAACCATCCAGCGTTCGATGTTATGGGGAGGTGATCGGGGTGCTTTACAAAATTGTTTTGCTATCATAGATTTGCTCGAAATTCCTCCATAAGCGCCCCTGTGACCAACATGCTCACCCCGGATCTGCTGCAGCAGATCATCGACCAATTGCCAATGAGTATCTTCTGTCGGGATAGTCATGGGCGTTACCTGTTCGCCAATCGTGAGTTTGCCCGTGAAGCCAAGCTGGAGTCGCCTGCCGAGGTAGTCGGCAAGACAGATGCAGAGATGCCCTGGGGCGATCTCTTTCGCAGTGAGGATGAACAGCTGCTTGCCGGAGGCGTGCCGATGCTGTATCAGCAGCTCCATTGCAACCGGGGCGGGAATACCTGCTGGATGGAGGTGCACAAGGTGCCTCTTTACACCCCGCAGGGAGAGGCGTGCGCAGTATTCGGGGTGGTTAACGAGATTGCCCAGCGCAAGAGCCTGGAACAGACGGTCAAAAAGCAGCAGTTGTTGCAGCGTTTTCTGCTCGATGCAATTCCTGACCTGATCCGTTTCGATGATCACAACGGGGTGTTGCTGGAGTGCAATCAGGCGTTTCTCGACTTTATCGGCCATGGGGCCGATGAGGTGCTGGGTCAGCAGCTGCCGTTCCGGTTGGCGGCGCCGCAGGGGATGGGTCATGGCGAGTGTTGTCTGCTGGATGCCAGCGGGCAGGGGCGACACATGGAGATCACCCGGGTCGATGTGCCCGATGGTGACGGCCACTCCCTCGGGATCCTGACGCTGGGGCGTGACATCACAGGCCTGCGCACCACTCAAGCGCAGTTGCAGCAGGAGCAGCACTACGACAGTCTGACCGGGCTGCTCAAACTCTCCCGGTTCTTGCAGACCAGCCGCCATCTTGGGGGACGCAGTGCCACGCTGGTGCTGGTCGATCTGCACCATTTTCGTGAAATCAACGATCGCTTCGGGATCCGGATTGCCGATCGCCTGCTGAGCCAGGTTGCCAAGCGGTTGCAGCAGCTGGTACCGCCGCGTTCCCTGCTCTGTCGGGTCGCTGCCGATGACTTTAGCCTGCTGCTGCCGGACTTCAACGAGCCATTGCAGGGGTGGAGCCAGCATCTGCAGCAGCAGTTGATGGAGCACTATCAGGTGGAAGATCACCGCATCCAGATCCCGGTGTTTCTGGGGCTGGCCCAGGGGCGGGCAAGCGATGCCGAGCGGTTGCTCAGTCATGCCGAGGCTGCGCTGGCGCAGGGCAAACGGCAGCAGCAGTACTGCACCCTGTTTGATCCCGAGCTGCATGCCCGGCTCAAGCGGCGTCAGTTGATCGCCGCCCAGTTGCCGCTCGCCATCAAGTCCGCCCAGCTGGTTGCCGTCTATCAGCCCATCATCTGTACCCGCACTCACCGGCTGCATGGCGCCGAGCTGCTCTGTCGCTGGCCCCATCCTGAGCTTGGGATGATCTCCCCCGACGAGTTTATTCCGTTGGCGGAAGAGATGGGGATCATCGGTCAGCTTGGCCAGTTAATGCTGGAGCAGGGGTGTGCCCAGCTGGCGCAGTGGCAAACTGCGCAGCCGGATATGGTGCTCTCCATCAACCTCTCGCCGCTGCAGTTCCGTGATCCGGCGCTTTGTGAGCGGGTCTCTGCCTGCATCGCTCGCCATGGTCTCAAGGCCAGTCAACTGGAGCTGGAGATCACCGAAGGGGTGTTGATGGAGAACGCCGACGAGATTGAGACCAACCTCGACAACCTGATTGCCGCCGGTTTTCAGCTGGCCATCGACGACTTTGGTACCGGTTACTGTTCGCTGGCCTATCTGCCGCGTTTGCAGGTGGCGACCCTCAAGCTGGATCGCAGCTTCACTCAGGGGCTCGCCAGCAATAGCGCGACTACCGCTATCGTGCGTTCGGTCATCGGGTTGGGCCATGAGCTTGGGATCCGGATTACGGCCGAAGGGGTAGAGACACCCGAGCAGCAGCTGTGGCTGACCGAGGCGGGGTGTGATCGGCTCCAGGGCTATCTGTTCAGTCGCCCACTGCCGCCAGCGGAGTTTGCTGCCAGCTATCTGGCGTGAGAGATCGTCAGAAACAACAAGGCCACCGTAAGGTGGCCTTGTTGTTTTACGATGGAGGCAGGATCAATCCTGGAAGTAGGTGCCCCAGCCATCGTAATCCACCCCGTATTTTTCCAGGATGGGCAGCATCTTGGCGATATCGGCGACGATCGCTTCGACATTCAGCTTGCACTCGATGGTGGCATCGAAGCAGAAGATGGTGGCGCCGTCATCCAGCTCCATCTCTTCGGCATCGGTCACTTCAAAACCGGCCTTGAACAGGTCAACCGCTGCTTTTTCCAGACGGTCGAAATCCTGGCAGGCGAAGTGGTGCTCGATGTCGTAATCCGCATCGGGATTGCTGCCATCGGCCAGCAGTTCGTTGACGATCTCGGTGGTCTCATCACGCCACTCTTGCATATTCAGACTCATGTTGCCTCCAGGCGGTATCATTGCGGCAAAGCATACTCGCAGAGTGGATTCGGCTCAATGCGGCTGACCCACTGAGCCTCGAATTTCCATCATATTGGCACAGCCTGCAGGGCGTGCAGAGGCCAGCAAGTACGGCAAACAGGACTGAAATGGATAATAAATGGCCGCTTCGTTCGGTTGTTGAGCGAACGCACTTTTTATCGTGCCATCATGGTTGACACTCTGCGCTGGAAAGGGTTTAATGCGCGCCGTTGCCCAGATAGCTCAGTCGGTAGAGCAGGGGATTGAAAATCCCCGTGTCGGCGGTTCGATTCCGTCTCTGGGCACCACAATTCCTCCTTAGTTCAGTCGGTAGAACGGCGGACTGTTAATCCGTATGTCACTGGTTCAAGTCCAGTAGGAGGAGCCAAATTCGAAAAGCCCGCTCAATCGAGCGGGCTTTTTCATTTCTAGTTGCTGTTGCATGCGGCCAAAAAGAGCGTCGCGCCACAGGTGGCACTGAACAGCAGCATTCCGGTTTGCAGCATGCTGCCAGGGCATGGCTTCTTCTCTCTTTTTCTGGCCCTGATCCACTTCGGTTTCATCACATTCCCTTATCCATTTTGTCGGCCTGAATGGCTGCACTCCTGTGCAGGCGAGCCATCTTTGTTGAATGGCGCCATAGCGTCAATCTCCCCTGCAAAACAATTAATTCAGCACTGTTGAAGAGCTGCTTGTCGGGTGATGTTTCGACCTTTAAGCCATTGTTAACATTTTGGAAGACTGGAGTGACCCTGTGGCCGGGCGGGGATATGATGGGATCAATGATGTTCCCATCCTGACGGAGAGATCCCAGATGAACAGCCCCTTGAGCTATGTACTGGACGGCATTCATTGCGAGCCGCACTTTTTTACCGTTCCCCTCGATCATGATGAGCCTGATGGCGACAGCATTACCCTGTTTGCCCGCACCCTCTGCCGTAAAGACAAGCTCGATGAGAAGTTGCCCTGGCTGCTGTTTCTGCAAGGTGGGCCGGGATTCGGGGCGCCGCGCCCGACGGCCAATAGTGGTTGGCTCAAGCGGGCGTTGCAGGAGTTCCGAGTGCTGCTGCTGGATCAGCGTGGCACCGGGATGTCGAGCCCCATCCACGGGCATAGTCTGGCCAAAATGACCCCGACCGAGCAGGCGGAGTATCTCGGCCATTTTCGTGCCGACAGCATAGTGCAAGATGCCGAGTTCATCCGACTGGAGCTCAGCCCCAAGCATCGCTGGAGCCTGCTGGGGCAAAGCTTTGGTGGTTTTTGCTGCCTGACTTATCTCTCGCTCTTCCCCGATAGCCTGCGGGAGGTCTATATCACCGGCGGTATCGCGCCGATCGGCCGCAGTGCCGAGGAGGTGTACCGCGCCACCTACCAGAGGGTGGCTGACAAGAACCGAGCCTTCTTCGCCCGCTTCCCCCATGCTCAGGGGATTGCCAACCGGCTGGCCAACCATCTGCACCAGCATGATGTGCGACTGCCCAACGGCCAGCGCCTGACGGTGGAGCAGTTCCAGCAGCAGGGGCTGGATCTCGGTGCTACGGGTGCCTTTGAGGAGCTTTATTACCTGCTGGAAGAGGCCTTTATCGGCGACAAGCTGAGCCCGGCCTTTCTCTATCAGGTGCAGAGCATGCAGCCATTCAATACCAACCCGCTGTTTGCCATTCTGCACGAGGCTATCTACGCCGAAGGGGAGGCGACTCGCTGGGCGGCGGATCGGGTCAGAGGAGAGTTTCCTGCGGTGAACTGGGCGCCCGGCAAGGATTTCGCCTTCACCGGCGAGATGGTTTACCCTTGGATGTTCGAGCAGTTCCGCGAGTTGCTGCCCCTGAAAGAGGCGGCTCATCTGCTGGCCAACAAGGCGGACTGGGGGGCGCTCTATAATCCGGCCCTGCTGGCCCGCAACCAGGTGCCGGTAGCATGCGCCGTCTATGCCGAGGATATGTATGTGGAGTTTGACTACAGCCGCGAAACTCTGCGTGGCCTGGGGAGCAGTCGCGCCTGGATCACCAATGAGTATGAGCACAACGGTTTGCGTGCCGATGGTGAGGCGATTCTTGATCGTCTGATCGCGTTGAATCGCGACCGTTAATTGCCGTTATCGGCAACCATCGCGGGAGCTCGGATTCCCGCGATGGTTGTTATGGATGGTTGTTATGGATGGTTGTTATGAAAGCGTGACTCCCTGAACCTTGCCCCGTATCCGCCAGACGATGAGTGGATAGCCGGCTGATTAATTTCCCCCTCTTTCACTGTCTCTGTCGATCCCTCACCATATACTTGCCAAACGACTCTGTATTGAGCCGCGGTCAAACCGATTGACCAACCCGTGCTCGTTACCATTAGAAAGTCGCTCTGATGTTCTGTATCCCGCGTATCAGATATGCCATCTCTGCATGCCCCGCTATCCGAGGGAGGGGATGGTCGTGCTTTTCAATCAAGATAAGGATGTATGATGAGAAAGTCTCTGTTGGCCTGCTCCCTGTTGCTGTGCCCTGTCGTGTTTGCTGCCACCCCCCATTGGGAATATAGCGGTGAGGCGGGACCTGCCCACTGGGCCAAGCTGACCCCTGAGTTTAGCCAGTGTGCGGGCAGCAATCAGTCGCCGGTTGACCTGAACGGATTGGTCGAGGCCAAACTGGCCCCGCTGGTACTCCACTATCAGGCGGGTGGCAACACAGTGGTCAACAACGGTCATACCGTGCAGGTCGGTTATGCCCCGGGCAGCACCTTGCAACTCGATGGCACCAGGTTTGAACTCAAGCAGTTTCACTTCCACGCCCCGAGTGAGAACCTCATCGAGGGCAAATCCTATCCGCTGGAAGGGCATCTGGTGCATGTCAGTGACAAGGGAGAGATCGCCGTGGTGGCGGTGATGTTCGAGGCTGGCAAGGCCAATCCGGTGCTGGCGGCAGCTTGGAGTGTATTACCTGCCAAGGTGGGGGAGATCCAGGCCCTCAAGGCGCCGCTCTCTGCTGAGCAACTACTGCCCGAGAATCGTGACTACTATCGCTTCAGCGGTTCCCTTACTACGCCTCCCTGCTCGGAAGGAGTGCGCTGGCTGGTAATGAAGCAGCCGGTCGAGGTCAGTCAGGCCCAGATCGACGCATTCAAGGCGGTGATGCACCACCCCAACAATCGGCCGGTGCAGCCCCTCAATGGGCGCGTGGTACTGCAATAACACAGCGTTGCAATAGCGCTGCAGATAGCAAAAACAACAAGAGGGCCGCGAGGCCCTCTTTTACATGGCGAGGTATCGGCGAGCGATCAGAGGCTGGCGGCGATGCGGGCACCGAGGGCCGCGTTGTTCAGTACCAGCTGGATGTTGGCCGCCAGCGAATTGCCGCCAGTCAGCTCGCAGACGCGGGCCAGCAGGAAGGGGGTTGACGCCTTGCCCTTGATCCCCTGCTCATCGGCTTCATGGAGCGCCCGGGCAATGGCTGCGTCGATGTCGGCTTTAGGCATGGCGTGTGCGGTCGGGATGGGATTGGCCACCACGGCGCCGCCCGCCAGTCCCAGCTCCCACTTGAGGCGAAGCGCCTCGGCGATGGCTGCCGGACTCTCCAGTCGATAATCAACCTTGAAGCCGCTCTCGCGGGTGTAGAAGGCGGGCAACTCTTCGGTCTGATAGCCGATCACCGGCACTCCTTGTGTCTCCAGATACTCCAGCGTCAGTCCGATATCGAGGATCGACTTGGCACCGGCGCAAACTACGGCCACTGGCGTTTGTGCCAATTCCTGCAGGTCGGCCGAGATATCGAAGGTCTCCTGCGCGCCGCGATGTACCCCGCCAATGCCACCGGTGGCAAATACCCGGATCCCCGCCATGGCGGCGATGATCATGGTGGAGGCGACCGTGGTGGCTCCCATTCCCTTGCGCGCCAGTACGAACGGAATGTCGCGGCGGCTGCACTTGGTCACGCTGTGGCCAGCCCGGCCCAGCGCTTCCAGCGCACCCGCATCGAGACCCACCTTGAGGCGGCCGTCGAGGATGGCGATGGTGGCCGGAATGGCGCCGTTGTCGCGCACCACCTGTTCAACCTGACGGGCCGTCTCCACGTTCTGCGGATAGGGCATGCCGTGGGAGATGATGGTGGATTCGAGGGCAACGACCGGTTTGCCGGCGGTCAGCGCGGCAGCCACTTCCGGTTGGATATCGAGGTAAGCGTTCAGCATGAGTACTCCTCCAGTATGCGGTCAACGGCGGTCTTGCTCAGACCGGAAAAAACGGTATCGGAACAATTGACGGTGAGGGCGGCGCAGCCCAGGGCAAAGCGGGTGGTCTGGGCTATGTCGAGCTCTTGCAGCCAGGCGTGGGCGAGGCCAGCCATAAAGGCATCCCCGCCGCCGGTGACGTTGAGTACCGGACTACCCAGTACCGGCAGGTGACCCTGCTGCTCGCCATCGCTGTAGAAGATCCCCTGTTCACCCAGACTGAGGAACAGTCGCTTGACCCCGGCGCGGTGGAACCAGGTGGCCACCATGGGCCAGGTTTCGGGCCCGGCGATGGTCATGCCGCACAGCTGCTCGGCTTCGCTTCGATTGGGTTTGAGGGTGTGGATCTTGCCGAGCCAGGGGCGGATCTTCTCCACTTTGGCCACCGAAACGGTATCGACAAAGATGGCGTGCTCACCTTGCCGTTCAAACAACCAGTCGAGGGTGTGGATAGCCAGATTGGTGTCGAGCACCCAAAGCAGGGCACCGCCGAGAAAGCCTGCGAGGGGGGTCAGGCGGGCAGGGGTGAGCTGCTCTATGATGGCCATGTCGTTGATGGCGCAGCTCATTTCGCCGCTACCATCATGCAGGCTGAGATAACAGGAGGTGGCGTGACCATCGAGCACCAGAGTCTGGCGCACATCGACGCCGGCCCGCTGGCTCACCTCCAATAGATGGTGACCATACTGGTCGTTACCGACAGCAGTCAGCAGTCGGGTATCGCTGCCGAGCCGCGCCAGATTCTCGGCGATATTGCGGCCGACACCACCGGCCGAGGTGCGCACCTTGCCTGGGTTGGAGTCGCCGAGCAGAAGGTTGTCGTGGCTGGTGCCGCAAATATCCATATTGGCACCGCCGATCACCACCACGTAGGGGCCCTCTCGCAGTACATAACCTCTGCCTTGCACATATCCCTGCCGGATCAGGCTGGAGATGTGGCTGGCCAGCGCAGAGCGGCTGATGCCGAGGCGATCGGCCAGCTCCTGCTGGGCAATCATGGGATCCTGACGCAGCAGGGCGAGGATCTCTTGTTCACGCTCAGTCATAGACAAACATCCATTTACAAACGTTTGTCTATTATTGCTGGGAAACGTTTGCTGGCCATCAGCTTGTACAAAATTTGTCGGCTTGCGCACAAAAAATCGACATTCAAAGCTGGGTTGGCAAGCGGTTTAGCCGGGGAGGGGACTTTTAACGGGTCGGTGGCCCTGCAACGGCTTATAATGGCCGCCGCAAGATGAGGAGAGATGATGGAAAAGAGTGCATTCTGCTGCGTGGGGCTGGTCAATCCCAAGTCCCCGGAAAATGTCGGCTCCGTGATGCGGGCTGCGGGCTGTTACGGGGTAGACGAGGTCTACTACACCGGCAACCGCTTCGAGCTGGCGCGCCGCTTTGCCACCGATACCAAGCAGATGGTGGAGAAGATCCCGCTGCTCGGGGTGGATGATCTGATGGCGTTTGTCCCGCAGGGATGCGTGCCCGTGGTGGTCGATCTGATCGATGGCGCTACACCGCTCCCCGACTATATCCATCCGAAACGGGCTTTTTATATCTTCGGGCCGGAGGATGGCACGCTCGATCCCGCCCTCTATGGCGCGGTGAAAGATGTGGTCTATGTGCCGACTCAGGGCTGCATGAATCTGGCCGCCTCGGTCAATGTGATCCTCTATGACCGCTTGGCGAAGGGATACCGGCAACCCTGAGTTGTGGCGTGGCTACGGTGACTCAAACCACAATGGAAAGGTGTTGCTCATGGACAGGTTGCTGGCGGTGGCCGCTGTTGACGGGGCTGCGGCATCCTTCTCTTTCCCCTATGGAGGGATCAGTTTTCGCCGGCCTTGACCGCCTGCTCATCGAGAAAGTCGCGGTAGTATTCATAGAGGTGATAATGGCGATATATCTCGGCCAGCGTGCCGCGACGGATCAGATTCATCATCTCCTGATCCCACAACTGCAGTAGCCGCTCGCCCTGCTCGGTATCGGCAAAAATGGGGTAAGTCGGTATCCAGCGCAAAATGGTGCGGTACATATTGGCCGGGGTCTCATCGGCTGCATGGAGCACGCCAGCGGTCAGGTAATAGCGATAGCGCCCCTTGCCAATCAGCTGCAGGGCCATCTCATGGTTGTCGATCTCATGCCATCGCATGGTGACCGGAAGATATTTATCTAACACCCATCCTCGCCGCCAGAGGACGGTCTCGCCTTCCAGACTGCGCTCTCCCCGCCATTGCGGCTGCCACTGCTTGAGCATGAAGACGGTCAGATCATCGGCGGAGGCTGGCTGATGGGGCTGCTTGACCCCCTTGATCTCGTCCAGATAGACACTCATCGCCATATCCCCCTCTTGCCTGGCTACCATGGCGACGGCACGTTTGTAGGGCACGATATGGGGCACGATCTGATATCCGTGGGGTTGGTAGATGGTTCGCACCAGATCGAGATAGATACCGCGGCCATCCGGTTGGCAGAAACCGGGCCAGCCATCGCAATAGACGTGAATATCGGCTGTGCGAGCGTGGGCGATCGCACACAGAGAACAAAGCAGCAAACAACCGATGCGCAGCATGGTCAGCATTATCCTCGCAGGGGTGAGGAGAGCATTTATCACCTGATTTATACCATGCCATTGATCGCGGCGGGCGGAGAAAACATCCCGCATCTCTATTTTGCGACAGGGTCGAGGGTTATTTGCGGTCGGATCGTTATGATCGAGTAAAGATTCAATAGCACCCCAATCAGTAGAGGAGACTGCATTATGCCATCGATCAAGACTCTGCTCTGTCCAGTCGATTTTTCCCAAATGTCTCGCGCGGTACTCGACTATGCCGTTTTCATGGCACAGAGCCATCAGGCCCAGCTCAAGCTGATCCACGTGGTTGATCAACTGCACGGTTTTGACAGTTACAAGATCCTTCATATGACGGCCATCGAGATTACTCACGAGATGGAGCGTCAGGCCAGAACCCAGCTCAAAGAGCTGGTTGCCACCCTGCCGATCCCGGCTACCTTTGATATTCGCTTTGGCCGCGCCGCCGATGAAATTGTCATTCAGGCCAAGGAGGATGAGGTTGAGCTGATCGTGATGGGCAGCCACGGTCGCTCTGGTATCAGCCATCTGCTGGTAGGCAGTGTCGCCGAGTCTGTGGTGCGTCATGCACCCTGTCCGGTACTGGTGGTGCGCCAATAACGCGCCACGTTTAGAGTGAAAAGCGTAACAAACAAGGCCAGCGATTGCTGGCCTTGCGTTTTCTGGTGTTGTGCCCGCTAGCCGTGAGCGTAGATGACACTCCCTCCCTTGATGGTATCTATGATGGCCCTGGCCTGCTCCTTGGGCAGGGCGGGGCAACCCCAGCTGCGGCCCAGCTTGTCATATTTGCGCAGATGAGTCGGGCTGGCATAGGCGGCGCCATGTACCACGATGGCACGCTTGCGGGCATTGCTGTTCTTGCCGGGGCTTAGCCCGTCCAGCCGCAGGGAGTAGCCATGCTTGCCCAGATAGGTTTCTGCGGTGCGATAGACGCCGAGGGAACTTTGGCGGGAGTTGAGCTGGTTGGAAAAGCGTTTTGCGGCCAGTTCACCTGAGTTCCGGCCATGGCTGACCCAGGTGTGATAAAGCAGCTTGTGGCGCTTCATATCGATGACAAACAGTCTGCGCTGGGTGGATGGCTTGCTGTAATCGATGATGGTGAGAATAGGTTTTCGTTTGTGGCGCACAGTTTGATAACTGTTGAGTGCCTGACGAAAGGTCTGTTTATCCAGCTTGCCGGCCAGACCCAGTTGACGATAGAGGCTCTGATCCCAGCTGGCATCTGCCGTGCTGCTCCAGATGAGCGATATCAACAGCAGTGGCAACAACTGCCACCCGCGTTGCCAGTCTATGTTACCGCGCACTTGTCTCATCCGTGAATATCTCCTTGTCACTCCCTGTCAACGGCGCGGATATTGCCATCAATCCGCTCGATAGTTATATGCAAGGTGCTGAAAAGGCGCAATAAAAAAACCGGCCGCAGAGCGGCCGGAAGTCATTCAAACAGTAGACATTGGTATCACAGGGTATAACTGACTTCCAATTACTTAGAAGTTGTACTGCAGGGCAACCGCGACTACGTCGTCGGTGTTCTTGCCCAGAGAGTTGGTGTGAGCATCCACGCCATTGTTGTCCAACAGATTGATCTTGTAGTCAACGTAGGCGTTGAAGTTGTCGGTGAAGTTGTACCAGGCACCGATAGATACGTACTCGGTGTAGGTATCATCAACACCGTGAGCTGAGTCTTTCACGTCAGTGCGCAGGTAGGCCAGAGAAGGCTTGAACTTGCCGATGGCGTACTGGGCAACAGCTTCGTAGCCATCCATCTTCTCTGCATAGCCGTTGAAGGTTTTGACATACAGGTGGTCTTCACCGTGGGAATAGGTTGCTGCCAAGTAAAGGTCACCCACTGCGTATTTGGCACCTACGCCGTATAGTTTAGCGTCGCGATCACCACCAAAAGCGGCATTGGCTGCCTGCTCATCTGTTTTACCTGCTTGGTTATAAGCAGTACCCAGACTCAGACCCATGTCGAAATCATAGTTGGCAGCTACAGCAAAACCTTCTGCAGAGCCCTTCGGATTCCAAGTGCTGTGTGCACCAGAGAGGTTAGAGCGGTCAGCATTCTGCGGATCATTGTTACCGGTGAACTGGGCACCCAGAGTCAGCCCCTGATAGGTGTAGATGTACTGGGCCAGACCGTTGGTACGGCCGGTGCCGAATACTTCGGTATCTTTGCCCAGGCCGTCACCGCCCCACTCAGGCAGGACGTCGGTATAGTTGTTGACGGCCTTGGTGAACAGGCCATCCTGACGACCATAGCTGAATGCGCCGAAACGGTCGTGCTTGATGCCGGCATAGGCATAACGCAGCTCGTCGTTGTCAGAACCGGAAGTCGGCAGGTTGTACTCGGCAAAGCCGAACGCCTTCATCTCGGGAGCAATCTTGGTCTCGCCAGCAACGTGCAGACGGAAGTAGCTCTGGTCACCTTCGGAACCGTTGTCGTCAGTACCGTAGTAAGCACCTTGTGCACGGCCGCCGATCTCCAGCTTGGTATCGTTCTGGTTGTAAACGGTAGCAGCATGGGCACCGCTCGCCAGCAGCAGGCTGGAGATGGCAATAGTCAGTGCAGACTTCTTCATATGCGTTATTCCTCTGATGTAAACACTTCCGAACTTGTTGTCGGTTTTGTGAAATCGGAAATAGTCCGATAGCCACACGGTAGGCGTCCCAACCTTGACTGGGCCTGAATCCATCGTCGTTTAATTGAGGTTGCGAGGTCGTTATCAAGACTGGGTGTTACGGTTTTTGACAAGATAGAAAAAGATTAAATTCAATGAATTGTTTTCTAGTGACTTTTTTGACATCAAGGCTGTTCTGAGCAACAAAGTCGATGGCTCAGTTGTGAGCTAGATCACGCAGGG
>NZ_JBFODN010000146.1:0-11788 GCF_040908345.1 Aeromonas sp. R3-1 | reverse complement strand
CTGCAGATCCAGCTTGGTCGCCTGCAGTTGCAGGCGGCTGCTCTGGCCCGGTTCGCGGCCCCACTGGCCACTCAGGCTGAGGGTGCCCTCATCCGGCAGCGAGCTGGTGAGTTTGCCCAGTTGCCAGGAGCTGGGAGTCAGTTCCCCATCCAGCTCGCCGTTGCGGGCGCTGAGGCCATCCCACACCAGCTCGAACCACTTGCTCTCGATGCGGGCACGGCCGAGCAGCGGGCCGGGCTGATTATCGCGCAGGGCGAGATCGCTCAGATAGAGCTGCCAGCCGGTCAGCGACAGGGGCAGGGTATCGTCGAAGGAGAGCACCTTGAGCTTGTCGAACGCCAGCTTGCGGATATCGACCTGCTGCGGGCGCCAGCTCTGCCAATCCTGCCACCACCCTTGCGGCAGGCTGATATCCATGCCGCTCAGCGCCACGTCTTTCAGGGTCAGCTTCTGCTGCTGGCTATCGAGGGATAGCTCGACATTGAACTCCCCTTCATAGGCCTTGCCCTGCAGTTCGCCGTCGATCTGCTGGGGCGAGAAGGCGAGCTTGCCCTTGATCTCCTCCAGCTGGAACAGACCGCGCCCCATGTCCCCCAGGGTGCCGCTCAGATAGCCGGTGGGCTGGTTGCCCGCCTGCCAGTTGAAGGCGGTGAGCTGGCCGCTGAAGTTGTTGAAGGAGAGCTCCTGATTGATGTCGTTGAGGCTGACGCCGTCCAGCTGGCCGCGATCCAGCGACACGCTTTGCAACGGGAAGCGCTGCGGGAAGCCTTGCTGTGTCAGATCACCCAGCTCTATCCGCATGCCGCGTGCCTTGAGATCGTGCAGTTGCAGGGTGCGAGCGGGCCAGTCCAGCACCATGCCGGTCTCCAGCAGACCGTCAAACAGGTTGGTCACCAGCTTGTCGGTGCGCAGCACTTCTCCTTCCAGCCGTCCTTGCAGGTTGAGACGGGCGAAGGTGAACTGCGGAGTCTCCAGCTGGCCGATATTGAGGCTCAGGTTGGCCTGTGGCTGCCGTTTCGGGTCGATCAGCTCCCAGTCGCTCAGGGTGGCATTGAGACCGCGCAGGGTCAGCTCGGGGCTTTCCAGACTGAGCCGGTCTATGGTGCTGTCGCTGATGGTGAGGGAGTGCACCGGCAGGTTCGGCAGCTGGTTGGGCAGCGGCAGCTTGATGGCGGGGCGAATGAGATCGAGATGGGCGATGCGCACGTCGCGGCTCAGCCAGTCGATGCTCTCGATCTCCAGATAGATCTTGTCGAGGGAGACCGCATCGCCGTAGCGTACCTGCTCTGCCAGCAGGGTGTAAGGGTGCAGCGGGTTGAACACCAGTCGCCCTATGGTGACCGGTACGCCGGTCTGCTGGCTGATCCAGCTGGCGATGGGGCCTTTGGCGCGCTCGGCGTCGAACAGGCCGAGGGCAATCCAGACAAACAGCAGCAGGAAGGCGAAGGTGTAGAGCAGGCCGCGTAGCCAGGAATTCATGGTTGCTTTCCTCCTGTTTTGGGATTTGTTGTCAGGCGTTTGAGTAGTGGTCTCGCAAACCGAGCCAACGGCGAATCAAGGGTTCGACATGGCTTGGGTGCCTATCCATCAGGAAGCGCGCCATTTTTTGCACCTGTGGAATAAGCGGCTGATCCCGCACCAGATCGGCGATCTTGAGGTCGGCCAGACCGGTCTGGCGGGTGCCGAGCAGTTCCCCCGGGCCGCGCAGTTCCAGATCGCGCTGGGCGATCAGGAAGCCGTCGTTGGTCTCCCGCAGCACCCCGAGTCGGCTCTGGGCCGTCTTGGACAAGGGGGCATGATAGAGCAGCACGCAGTGAGAGGCCACCGCACCCCGGCCAACCCGGCCGCGCAGCTGGTGCAACTGCGCCAGCCCGAGCCGTTCCGGGTTCTCGATGATCATCAGGCTGGCGTTGGGCACATCCACCCCCACCTCGATGACGGTGGTGGCGACCAGCAGTTGCAGTATGCCTGCCTTGAACTCCTCCATCACCCGCTGTTTCTCGACCGGGCGCATCCGGCCGTGTACCAGCCCGATATGCAGGCCGGGCAGCAGGTTCTGCAGCTCGGCGGCGGTATCCTCGGCAGCCTGACACTCCAGCACCTCCGACTCCTCGATCAGGGTGCAGACCCAGTAGGCCTGCTTGCCCTCGGTGCAGGCGAGTTTGACCCGCTCGATCACATCGCCGCGACGGCTGTCGGGCAGCGCGACTGTGGTGATGGGGGTGCGGCCCGGCGGCAGTTCGTCGATGACCGAGGTGTCGAGGTCGGCATAGGCGGTCATCGCCAGGGTGCGGGGGATGGGAGTGGCGGTCATGATCAGCTGATGGGGATGTACCCCTTCCCGCTCTCCTTTCTCGCGCAGGGCGAGACGCTGATGCACCCCGAATCTGTGCTGTTCATCGATGATGACCAGCGCCAGGCGCTGGAACACCACCTGCTCCTGAAAGATGGCGTGGGTGCCCACCACCATCTTGACGCTGCCATCTTTGATCGCGGCCAGCGACTCTTCCCGCGCCTTGCCTTTCTGTTTGCCCGCCAGCCAGCCGACTCCGATGCCGAGCGGCTCCAGCCATTTGGCGAAGTTGATGGCGTGCTGTTCCGCCAGCAGCTCGGTCGGCGCCATCAAGCCCACCTGACAGCCGTTACCGATGGCTTGCAGGGCGGCGAGTGCCGCAACCAGCGTCTTGCCAGAGCCCACGTCGCCCTGCACCAGCCGCATCATGGGGTGACTCTGTTGCAGATCATTACTTATCTCGGCCACCACCCGACTCTGGGCGCCGGTGGGCTTGAACGGCAGGGCGCCGAGCAGTTTCTCGACCAGCGCGGGCGCCGGTTTGAGGGCGCGGGCCAGCTGGGTTTGTGCCTGAGCACGCACCTTCAAGACCGAGAGGTTGTGCGCCAGCAGCTCCTCCAGTACCAGTCGCTGCTGGGCCGGATGCTGGCCGCTTTCCAGCAGCGGCAGCGCCACCGAGGGAGGTGGGCGGTGCAGCAATTTCAGGGCGGCAGCCAGTTCAATCTGATGGGGATAGAGTCCGGCGGGCAGCAGCTCCTCGACGCCATAGAGGTCGAGCTGGGCCAGCGCCTGATCGGTGAGGTTGCGCAGGGTGAGCTGGCGCAGCCCTTCGGTAGTCGGGTAGACGGGGGTGAGCGCCTCTTCGGTCTGACCGGCCTGCTCCTCGCCGAGCAGCTTGTACTCGGGGTGGGCCATCTCCAGCCCGTATTTGCCGGGACGCACCTCGCCAAAGCAGCGGATCAGACGGCCCGCCGCCAGACTGTTTTTCTGGGCGGCGGTGAAGTTGAAGAAGCGCAGGGTGAGGGTGCCGGTACCGTCGCTGATGCGACAGACCATCATGCGGCGGCGCCCCATCACCAGCTGAGTGTCCTGGATTTCGCCCTCGACGGCGCCGTGCAGACCGGGCGGCAGATCGCCGATGGGCCACACCTGGGTGCGGTCCTCGTAGCGCAGGGGGAGGTGGAACAGCAGATCCTGTACCGTGGCCAGCCCCAGCCGCTCGAGCTTCTCCAGCATCTTGCTGCCGACACCCTTGAGGCTATCGAGAGGAATTTTATCCAATTTCATCAATTAGATGCCCGAAAATACTGTAAATATGTCCAGATGATAGGGGTTGTTGAGGGGCCGATGCAAGCCGAGTTGCTGCTGGCAGGGCCGCCAAGGCGAGGGAAACGGCGGATATAACAAAGGCCTGCCGAAAACGGGAGGCCTCTGTGTTGTTGCCAACAGGCAAGGTGCGGGCGCATGGCGCCCAAGGTCAGATAATCCGCTTGAGTAGCAAATGGGCCTTGACCCGGTGGATCCGTCCCAGCAGCTTGCGCACCTGTTCCGGGTAGTCCTGGATCTGCTCCACCTGATCGAAGTGACTGATCCGCTTGGTGTTGGTCAGGATGTTCTCCCGCTCCGCGTTGAACTGGGGACGCAGCAGGTGGCGACGATCGTGTACCAGCAGGCCATTCTCCAGATCCAGCGCCCAGGCGCGGGGGTTGAGGTTGTTGCCTGTTAGCAGGGCCCACTCGTCATCCACGAAGATCCCCTTGAGATGGTAGGAGTTGCGCTCGCAACACCAGAGCATCAGGTTGAGGCGGCCGTCGTCGATGTGGCGCTGGTTGCGCTCGGCAAACTTGCGCAGGTTGGTCTCGTAGAGATAGGGCAGGCCACCGATGGTGGAGAACTTCTCTTCCGGCGGAATGAAGAAGTCGTTGGCGGTCTTGTCGCCCACTACGATGGTGACTTTGCAGCCGCGCTGCAGCAGATCCTCGATATCCTTGCTCAACTCCTTGGGGGGGTTGAAGTAAGGGGTGCAGATGAAGATCTCCCGCTCGGTGGCGCGCACCAGATTGCGGATCATCAGGTTGAGCTGATTGTTGCGCTTACCCAGACCCACCATGGGGGTGACGGCCACCTCTTGAGTGTTGACCGGCATGGTGCTGAAGCGGTACTGGCTCTGGCGCAGGTTCTGCTTGAAGCGGCGGATCGGCCCCTTCAGCTGCTTGGCGCTGGGGATATCGCTGTGATCCAGTCGCTGCACCGCGTCGCTCTTCACGAACAGGTCATCCACATAGTTGACCATGCTGCGGGCCAGCTCCGGGCTGGTGATCTGGTGATAGCGATCGAAGCGGTAGCGATCTTGCTGGTGCAGGTAGATGTCGTTGAGGCTGGCACCGGAGTAGAGCACCACATCATCAAAGATGAAGCCCTTGAGGTGGAGCACGCCGAGCAGCTCGCGCCCTTTGACCGGCACGCCGTAGATTTCGATCTGGTGCTCGTGTTCGGCAGCCATGGCCTGATACATCAGGTGGTTGCCGCCCTGCTTGCCCTTGCCGATCAGGCCGCGCTGGGCACGGTGGAAGTCGACGAACAGCTTGATGTCGAGGGTCGGATTGCGCTGCTTGGCGGCGTAGAGGGCGGAGAGGATCTCCTGGCCTGCTTCGTCATCCTGCAGATAGAGCGCGACCAGATAGATGCGCCGGGTGGCACTGGCGATAAGCGCAAGAATGCGGCGTTTGAAATCCTGGGCGCTATAGAGCACTTCAAACTGATCCGCTGCGACGGCGATCTGGGGCAGGCGCGCCAGCAGTTGTCGATAATGGGCCGATGAATGCATAGATAAACCTGAAATCACGGGGTTAAGCGTTCCACTCGGAGCGATGAATAGGCGATTCTAGCAATCTCGCCCTCTCAGCCAAAGAAAGAATCATCAGAAAGATGAAAAAGGCCTCACGAGTGAGGCCTTTTTCTGGCAACGGTTGCGAATGGCGGACGGACGCGACCCGCCTGCATCCTTGTGACGGGCTAACTAGTCATTTAGAAAAGCATGCTGGCCAACGCCACAATGAGAAAGGCTATGGTACCAAGTAGTGTTTCCATGACGGTCCAGGTTTTGAGGGTTGTCTTCTCGTCCATGTTGAGAAAGCGACTGACCAGCCAGAAACCAGAGTCGTTAAAGTGGGAAAGTACGGTTGCTCCGCCTGCGATGGCGATGACGATAAAGGTAAGATCCAGCTCGCTTAGTCCTGTGGTAGCAGCTACGGTCGGCGCCATCAGCGCAGCTGTGGTAGTCAGCGCTACGGTAGCCGAGCCTTGAGCAACCCGCAGTGCGGCAGAAACAAGGAAGGCGGCAAGGATTACTGGCATGCCGGTGTCGGAGAGTACATCAGCAAGCGCAGTGCCGATGCCGCTCGCACGCAGCACCCCACCGAACATGCCACCGGCACCTGTTACCAGAATGACGGCACAGACGGGGGCTAATGCATCGTTGCAGAACTTTTCGAGCTGTACCTTGCCCTGAGTCTGTCGGAACATTAAGAGGGCGTAGAGCACGGTTATTAGCAGGGCCACCGGGGTCTTGCCAATCATGCGTAGCACGTTGACCCAGTCCGCTCCCTTGTCGATGACTCCCATGGTACCCAAGGTATTGAGGCCAGTATCCATGAAGATCAGCAGTAGCGGCAGCAGCAGGATGGAAATCACTTGGCTGAAGCTGGGGGCCTTGTCAGCTACCTGCTCGGCGCTGGCAGTAAAGCTTGGGGGCAGGGGGAGGTCAAACTTCTTGCCGGACCAGAGCCCGAATAGGTAGGCGCCTAGGTACCAGGTGGGCAGCGCGACCAGTAGACCCACGACAGTCAGCAGACCAATGTTGGCACCCAGCAGTTCGCTGGCGGCCACTGGGCCTGGGTGTGGTGGCAGGAAGGCGTGCATCACCGCAAAGGCACCGGCGGAGGGGAGTGCATATTTGAGGACGGAGCCGCCAAACTGCTTTGCCACGCTGAAGATGATGGGCAGCATGACGATGAGGCCGGCGTCGAAGAAGATCGGGAAGCCGAATAGCAGGGAGGCCACACCGAGCGCGAAGGGCGCGCGGTGGGATCCGAAGCGGTTTATCAGGGTATCGGCCAGAACCTTGGCACCCCCCGTCATCTCCAGGATTCGGCCAATCATGGCGCCCAATCCGACCAGTAGTGCCACCGAGGCCAGCGTGCCGCCGAAGCCGGTTAGCATGGTGGGGATCACTTGATCATAGGTGACGCCGGTAGCCAATGCTGTCAGCAGACTCACCAGGGTCAATGCCACGAAGGCGTGAACCTTGAACCGCATGATGAGCATTAGCAACATGACGATTGCCCCTACTGCAACCGAGAGCAGATAGGTTACATCTGGCGTGTTCATTGCTCCGTCCATAAATGTGTCCTCAAATAATACCGATTGTTGTTATGCACATTTCTGTGCTCCACTTCACATTGCGCAACGTTACCGGTAACATGTTACCGGTAACGTGTTAGATTAGAACCCATCAACAGCTGGTTTTTTGAAAAGTGGGACAGAGGTCAAATTATGGCGGGTAAGTGCATTATCGTGATGGGTGTGTGTGGTAGCGGCAAATCCAGCGTGGGTCTGAAAGTGGCCGAAGCGCTGGGCGCCAAGTTCATCGATGGTGATGACCTGCACCCCAAGGCCAACATCCAGAAGATGGCTGGCGGCAACCCCCTCAACGATGAGGATCGTGCCCCCTGGCTGGAGCGGATCCGCGACGCCGCCTACAGTCTCGAGCAGAAGAACGAGACCGGCATCATTGTCTGTTCCGCCCTCAAAAAGAAGTACCGCGACCAGATCCGCGAAGGCAACGAGTCGGTCAGCTTCATCTTCCTCGATGGCAGCCAGCCGCTGATCCTCGAGCGGATGCGTGCCCGCAAGGGCCACTTCATGCGTGAAAGCATGGTACAAAGTCAGTTCGATACCCTGGAGCGCCCGGATGGCGAAGCCGGTGTATTCCACATTGATATAGACGGCACCTTCGAACAGGTGGTTGACCGCGCCGTCACAGCATTGGAGCAAGCCCAATGATTCATCAGGTAATTTCCGACGTCACCGCCCGCATCCGCGAGCGCAGTGTCGCCCGTCGTCAGGCATTTCTGGCCCGCATCCAGCGTCAGGCAGAGCAGGGCAAGACCCGCGCCGCGCTGGCCTGCGGCAACCTGGCCCACGCCGTGGCCGCCTGCAGCAGTGACGAGAAGGGTCGCATTCTCGATATGACCCGCGCCAACGTCGGCATCGTCACCGCCTACAACGACATGCTGAGCGCCCATCAGCCCTATCAGGGCTATCCGGATCAGATCAAGGCAGTGCTGGCCGAGCTGGGCCACAGCGCCCAGGTCGCCGGCGGCGTGCCCGCCATGTGCGATGGCGTGACCCAGGGTCAGCCGGGGATGGACATGTCCCTCTTCTCCCGCGACCTGATCGCCCAGGCGACCGCGCTGTCGCTCTCTCACAACACCTTTGATGCGACCCTGCTGCTCGGCATCTGCGACAAGATAGCTCCGGGTCAGATCATGGGGGCCCTCTCCCACGCTCACCTGCCGACTGCATTTGTTCCTGCTGGCCCGATGGCGAGCGGCATCAGCAATGACGAGAAGGTGAAGGTGCGTCAGAAGTACGCTGCCGGTGAAGTGGGTCGCGATGCCCTGCTGGAGATGGAGTGCGGCGCCTACCACGCGGCAGGCACCTGTACCTTCTACGGCACCGCCAACACCAACCAGCTGGTATTCGAGGCCATGGGCCTGATGCTGCCGGGCTCTGCCTTTGTCCACCCACACAGCGAGCTGCGCCGCGCCCTGACCGCCGAAGCGGCCCGCCGCATCAGCGCCATGATCCCGGGCTCCCCGGCCTATCGCCCGCTGAGCGAGGTGCTGGATGAGCGCTCGCTGGTCAACGGTCTGGTGGCCCTGCTCGCCTCCGGCGGCAGCACCAACCACAGCATCCACATGGTGGCGCTGGCCCGCGCCGCCGGTCTGGTGCTGACCTGGGATGACATCAGCGATCTCTCCGACGTGGTGCCGCTCTTGGTTCGCATGTACCCGAACGGCCCGGCTGACGTCAACGCCTTCGAACAGGCGGGCGGCGTGCCCGGCCTGATGCGCCGTCTGGCGCAAGAGGGGCTGATCCACATGGACGCCACTCCGGTCTTTGGCGAGATGCAGGATTACCTCAGCCGTCCGGCACTGGTCGATGGCCAGCTGGTATGGCAGCCGGTGGGCGAAAGCGGCGATGCGAGCGTGCTGTCGCCTTCCGGCAGCGTATTCCAGGCCACCGGCGGCACCAAGCTGCTGGCGGGCAATCTGGGCCGCGCCGTGGTCAAGGTCTCTGCCGTGGCTCCCGAGTATCGGGTGATTGAAGCGCCAGCGCGGGTCTTCTCCTCCCAGCATGCGGTGGAAGCGGCCTACAAGGCGGGTGATCTCAATCAGGACGCCGTTATCGTGGTGCGCCACAATGGCCCAGCCGCCAACGGCATGCCGGAACTGCACAAGCTGATGCCTGTGCTCGGCAACCTGCAGAAGGCGGGTTTCAAGGTGGCGCTGGTCACCGATGGCCGTCTCTCCGGCGCCTCCGGCAAGATCCCGGCTGCCATCCACGTCACTCCGGAAGCGCTGCACGGCGGGGCCATTGGCCTGCTGGCCGACGGCGATCTGCTACGGGTTGACGCGGTAAACGGCAGCCTCGACTGCCTGACCGATTTGAGTGGCCGTACCCAGGCCGAGATTGACCTCACTCTGGAACAAGAGGGGTGGGGCCGTGAACTGTTCAGCGTGATGCGTCGCGCGGTATCGAGCGCCGAGTGTGGCGCTACCATCTTTGACTAAGGAAGAGCTATGCAGAACTGGAAAGTGACCCCGGCCGAGGTGTTTGCCGCCTCCCCGCTGGTACCCGTGATGGTTATCAACGAGCTGGATCAGGCCCTGCCGATGGCCAAGGCGCTGCTCGACGGCGGCATCTCTGTCTTCGAAATCACCCTGCGCACCCCGGTGGCGCTCGATGCCATCGCCCTCATTGCCAAGGCGATGCCGGATGCCATGGTCGGAGCCGGTACCGTGCTCAACTGCGAGCAGTTTGACGCAGCCGTCGCTGCCGGTGCCCGCTTCGTCATCTCCCCGGGGATGACCCCGGCCCTGCTGGCCCACGCGGCCAAGAGCACTGCACCGCTGATCCCGGGTGTGGCAACTCCGTCTGAAGTGATGCAGGCGCTGGAAGCAGGCTACGACCATCTGAAGTTCTTCCCGGCCGAAGCGAACGGCGGCACCAAGGCGCTCTCCGCCATTGCCGCGCCGCTGCCTCAGGTGAAGTTCTGCCCGACCGGCGGTATCGGCCCGAAAAACGTGGCCGACTATCTGGCGCTCAAGTGCGTCGCCACCGTCGGCGGCTCCTGGATGCTGCCGGCCGATGCGGTCAAGAGCGGCAACTGGGAAGAGGTGACTCGCCTCTCCCGCGAAGCGGTTGAGTTGGTAAAACGCTAAGCATCAGTTGTGCAGAAAACCAAACAGGCCACCCTCGGGTGGCCTGTTTGCTATCAGCGTGACTTAAGTGGGTGAGGGAAGGGATTACCCAAGACTCTCCCCGACAAAGAGGGAGAAGCCGATATCCTTGCGGGTGTCGGGTTGGGATTGGCCGTTGAGACGAGCCAGCAGCATGGTGGCCGCCTCCCGACCGATCGCTTCCCGCGGGGTGGCGATACTGGCCAGCTTGGGGGTCATGGCGTGGCCAATGTCGAGGGCGTTGCAACCGGCGATGGCGATCTGCTGGGGCACCGGGATCCACTTGGCCTGACACTGCAACAGGGCGCCCACCGCCAGGTCATCGTTGGTGCAGAACAGGCCGTCGAGGTCGGGATAGCGTACCAGCGCCTGATCCAGCAGCTCGCCCCCCAGAGTGAAGCTGGAGGATTGTTCGGTCAGCAGATGCTGGCCGGTGAGGCCGAAGTCGGTCATCGCCTGATAGTAACCCTCCATCCGCAGTTGGGTACGTACGTCGAGCCGCGCCCCCAGATAGACCACCTTGCGTCGGCCCCGGCGCAGCATCTCTGTTACCATGGCCCGGGCCGCGGCTCTATGATCCATGCCGACCACCATGTCGATGGGGGTTTGTGGCAGATCCATGGTCTCCACCACCGGAATGCCGGCGGTGGCGATCATCTTGCGGGTGCGTTCGGTGTGCTGGCTGTCGGAGAGGATCAGCCCATCCACGTGATAGGAGAGCAGTGACGCGACCTGCTCCTCCTCCCGCTCCGGGCTGTAGCCGTAGTGGGCCAGCAAGGTCTGGTAACCGGCCGGTCGGGTCACCGACTCGATGCCGTGGATCACCGCCGAGAAGACCTGGTTGGAGAGGGAGGGGATCAGGATGCCGATCGCCTTGCTGGTCGCGTTGGAGAGAATGTCCGGCGCCCGGTTGGGGATATAACCCAGCTCTTCCACCACAGCCGCGATCCGCTCGCGGGTCCCCTCCGCCACGGTCTGTGGGTCGCGCAGATAGCGGCTGACAGTCATCTTGGTCACGCCGGTCTGGTCGGCGATATCTTGCAGGGTGGGGCGGCGCTTGCGGGTGGGGCTCATAGGGGTGTCCAGGGTGGATGTTACATGTAACATTACCGTTTTTGGCGGATAAAGTCAGCATATGAAGCCGTTTTTGCAGGAGTTTTCCGATGATCAGAGGCAAGCAGTTCGTGGATGTCCGGTTCGAGCAACAGGATGTGGAGGGGGAGCAGTTCTCGGAGTGCCGCTTTATCGGATGCAACTTCTCCTGGCTGGATTTGAGCGATAGCCGCTTCATTGACTGCAGCTTCTACGATCGGGAGAGTGAACGGGGCTGCCTGTTGCAGGGTTGCGATCTGCGCGAGGCCAGCTTTCTACGCTGCGATCTCACCATGGCCGATTGCAGCCGCAGCCAGTGTCTGGGGTTGGAGATGCGCGACTGTCAGGCGGTCGGTATCAACTTCAGCCATGCCAGCTTCGCCAACCAGATCACCGCCAAAAGCTACTTCTGCGAGGCCCATCTGACCGGCAACAACTTCAGCTACGCCAGCTTCGAGGGTTGCCTGCTGGAGAAGTGCGAGCTGACCGGCAACCGTTGGCAGGGGGCCAACCTGTTCGGTGCCTCGCTGGCGGGTTCTGATCTCAGCGGCTCCGAGTTTGGCCAGATTGACTGGACCAGCTTCAAGCTGCAGGGCTGCGATCTGCGCCAGTGCGACCTGCCGGGGCTGGATCTGCGCCGGGTCGATCTGCAAGGGGTGCAGATCAACGAGGATCAGCAGCAGACATTGCTGGAGCAGATCGGTCTGGTTGTCTTCCCCTGAGCCGAGCTAAAAAATAGGTAATTTTTCATCAAATGGGAGTGACAGCGGGTTGCTGTACTCCTGTGTCTAGTCCTGAAATAGGTTTACACATTTTCAACTAGCATTTCTCTACTCAGAACCCCCTATGTGCCGCATCGGGGGTTCTGTATTTCAAC
>NZ_JBFODN010000145.1:0-6666 GCF_040908345.1 Aeromonas sp. R3-1 | reverse complement strand
CCGGGCTGTATCATCTGATTGCCTCCGGCACCACCACCTGGTTTGACTACGCCCAGCTGGTGTTTGCCAAAGCCAGAGAGGCCGGGGTTGAACTAGCGGTCACGCAACTTAATGCAGTGTCGACCAGTGCCTTCCCGACCCCTGCCAAACGCCCCCATAACTCCCGTCTTGATACCACTAAATTCCAGCGCACCTTCGATCTGGTGCTGCCGGACTGGAAGGTTGGCGTGGAGCGGATGTTGACCGAGATCCTCGGCAAGTAAATCACTGGCCAAGTGATAAAGTTTAAAAAGTGTGGCCGCAAGCCACCCTTCTCTTTTGCAATTTAAACATAAGAAACAAGCATCATGACCAAACGTAAAGGGATTATTCTGGCCGGTGGCTCTGGCACTCG
The DNA here is from genome assembly GCF_040908345.1 of Aeromonas sp. R3-1. Classification (NCBI taxonomy): domain Bacteria; kingdom Pseudomonadati; phylum Pseudomonadota; class Gammaproteobacteria; order Aeromonadales; family Aeromonadaceae; genus Aeromonas; species Aeromonas sp. R3-1. The sequence goes on along the minus strand of NZ_JBFODN010000145.1, from coordinate 6,272 downwards.
TCTCTATCCAGTCACCATGGCGGTGAGCAAGCAGCTGCTGCCTATCTATGACAAGCCGATGATCTACTATCCGCTCAGCACCCTGATGCTGGCCGGTATTCGGGATATTTTGATCATCAGCACGCCGCAAGATACTCCCCGTTTTGAACAATTGCTGGGTGATGGCAGCCAGTGGGGCCTGAATTTGCAATACAAGGTGCAACCAAGCCCGGACGGGTTGGCACAAGCCTTTATTCTGGGTGAAGAGTTTATCGGGGGAGACCCCTGCTCGCTGATTCTGGGTGACAACATCTTCTATGGCCACTACCTGCAGAAACAGCTTGAAGCAGCTGCAGCCAAAGAGAGCGGCGCTACCGTCTTTGCCTACCATGTGCATGACCCGGAACGTTATGGGGTGGTCGAGTTTGATAAAGAAGGCACCGCTATTTCTCTGGAAGAGAAGCCATTGGAGCCCAAGAGCAACTATGCTGTGACCGGCCTCTATTTCTATGACAATCGTGTGGTCGAGATCGCCAAATGCCTGAAGCCGTCGCCTCGTGGTGAATTGGAGATCACCGATATCAACCGCATCTACCTGGAGCAAGGTAATCTGTCTGTCGCCATGATGGGCCGTGGCTACGCCTGGTTGGATACTGGCACCCATGAGAGCCTAATTGAAGCGAGCAACTTCATTCAAACTATTGAGCATCGCCAGGGGCTGAAAGTGGCTTGTCCGGAAGAGATTGCTTATCGCCAAGGATTTATCAGTGCTGAGCAGGTTCGTGATCTGGCTGCTCCACTAGTGAAAAACGCTTATGGTCAATATCTACTAAAGATGGTTGGCAAAGTCTGAACGGTTAATGGTTGGTGAGCGATTATTAATGATTAATGATTAATGATTAATGATTAACGATTAACGACCCCGATTCCCGAGATCAAAATGAACATCATCGACACTAAAATTCCCGACGTCAAAATCATTGAGCCTAAAGTCTTTGGCGATGAACGCGGCTTTTTCTTTGAAAGTTTTAACCAGCAGCAATTTGAAGAAGCGGTCGGTTATCCAGTGAATTTTGTCCAAGACAACCACTCTAAATCGAGCCAGGGTGTGTTGCGTGGCCTGCATTATCAACTTCCCCCTCACGCTCAAGGCAAGCTGGTGCGCTGTGTCGTTGGTGAGGTATTTGATGTCGCAGTTGATATTCGTAAAAACTCCCCCACCTTTGGTCAGTGGGTGGGAGTGCATCTATCTGCCGAGAACAAACGCCAACTCTGGATTCCGGAAGGATTTGCTCATGGATTTGTAACATTAAGTGAGACTGCTGAATTTCTTTACAAGACAACTAATTATTACTCTCCTCAAAGTGAGGCATCAATTATATGGGATGATTTGGATGTGGCTATTGAATGGCCAATTTGCTTTTTACCACAATTATCCCAAAAAGATCTGAATGGGGTCCATTTTGAAAATGCAATGTATTTTTATGATTAAAAGTGTTTGTTGTGGATAAGTTATTATTCTATATTTTTTTTGTTTGTGGATGTTTTAGTATTCTTTGTATAATATAAGGTGTAAAAATGGCCGTAGTATATGTATCAGGAACATTTGATTTATTCCATAGTAATCACTTAAAAATGATAAGATATGGGAGAGGGCTTGGGGAGACATTAATTGTTGGGGTTAGCACAGACGAACTTGTATGCACATATAAGAAGCCTCCAATCATCCCATTTGAAGAAAGAATCGCTATCGTTGAAGGGCTGAAATATCCTGACTTAGTTATTCCACAGCACACATTAGATCATACAGAAACTGTAAAGAAATTGAATATATCTCGTTTTGTGATTGGGGACGACTGGTTTGGGAAATATGATTATTTGATAGATTTGGGGGTTGAGGTATTTTATTTGCCGTATGGCGTGGGGATTAGTTCAACAAATCTTAAGCAAAGAATTTATGATCAGTATGTTAAACTTATAAAAGATAGCGATTGCCACCCGATTCCAGAGCCTGAGGGTAAATAATTGAAGACTATATTAATAACTGGCGGAGATGGTGATATCGCATCTACGTTAGCCAAGAGATTGGCTAATGACTTTAATATATATATACCAAATAAAAAAGATTTAGATGTTTCTGATGTGATTTCCGTTGACAGTTATATGGGGGATAAGAAGTTTGATATTGTAATTAATACAGCAGGAGTATTATATTCATCTCTATTGGTTGATAGTGATCCTTATCTCTGGATAAGAGATATTAATGTAAACTTAATTGGTACTTATCTTGTTACTCGCAGGGCCATACTAAACTATAAACACAGTCGAATAATAAATATATCATCTACAGCGGCATATGAGTCATATAAAGATTGGACGTCTTATTGCGCATCTAAATCCGGAGTATTGAAATTATCAGGTGGATTGGTAAAAAACGGATTTGATGTCGTTGTTTTATGTCCTGGAGCTATCGATACTAAGCTAAGGAAGGGGCTTACAATTAATAATCCGAATGTTATGGATCTTGATGAAGGGATTGCTCCAATAATTGATGCGATTAATGGAAGGTATTCAAGTGGAGATATAGTATTCTATCGTAAAAATAATTTGATTGTTCGTCATGACTTTTAAATTTCCTGATAATATATTAAGTCTATAGGATGAGATGCCAATTTTATAGGCTGCTCGATTACTGGCTATGACTAAACTTTTAAATCTATATCTCTCCAAAAATAGAAAATTTCCTTTGCCAAAATGAAGGCGTTAGCTTGAAATCTATGATATATATCCACAAGGTTATTCGAATATTCAGGCAAAATTTGCAACGGCAAAGGGGGTGAGCTACGTGAGCGAGATTCGTGTTTACAAAAATATTGCATTTCTGCTACTTGTTCAGTTTTCCAATTATATAGCACCATTATTACTGTTGCCTTATTTGACTCGTGTACTAGGAATCGAGAAATTTGGTGTTTTTGTTATGGCTATGTCGATGACGAGCATTGCCATGATATTAACTGATTTTGGTTTTAATCTTTCTGGTACTCATTGGATTGCTAGACATCATGAACGGCGAGAAAAGGTTGCAAAATATTTAGGTTCAGTAACCATTATTAAACTATGTCTTGCCATAATTAGCTCAACGGGTGTTGTTATTTATAGTTGGCTGATGCCACAGATAGGATTCTCCAACCTAGTATTGTTTTCTATTATTTTAGTTATTCTTTCACAGGCTTTTCAGTTAACTTGGTTTTTTCAAGGAATTGAAAAGATGAAAAATATTACAATTAGTTTAGTGGCAGCTAAAATATTATATATTGCTTTAGTATTTGTACTGATCCGAGATGAGAATGATATACATCTTGTAATGTGTAGTTTAGCTGGCAGCAACATTATAGCTGCTGTGATTGGTTCTAGATTACTAAAAAATGCCGGCTACTGGTTTTCTTTCCCTTCAATGGATTTAGTTTGGAAGGTCTTTTCAAGTAGCGTAGAGTTTTTTATGTCACGCGCTGCTGTAGGTATTTATACAAGTGCCAGTACCTTCATTGTAGGCTCCATTTGTGGTGCTCAACAAGCTGCACTATATTCCAGCGCAGAAAAATTATATCAGGCGGGGCAGGGTGTCACAGCTCCTGTAACTCAAGCACTTTATCCGTATCTGACTCATACCCCAAATGCCAAAGTTTTTTATAAGTTTATTTTATTACTTACATTGCCTCTAACTCTCGGTTGTTCCATCATTTATTATTTTTCAAGTGAAATATTATCATTGTTTTATGGTCAAGCTTTTTCCCAAGCAAGTGACATTTTGAGAGTGTTTTTGATCTCCTCTGTTGTGACCTTTATCGGAATTAATTTTGGTTATCCAGCTTTTTCAATGATTGGTAGAGTTGATATTGCAAATAAGACAGTGTTATGGGGAGCTGCACTGCAATTAATAAGTTTGTTTTTGATGTATATGCAGGATATAGTATCAGCAATTAATGTATGTTATAGCGTTCTTTTTGTCGAAACCATTGTTATGTTACTTAGAATATCGTTATTTTATTATTTTATTCGTAAATAGGATTATAAAATATATTAACCTAATATTAAAAAACTAACGGGTAACGTTTTTGATATAAAAAAGACATATGTTTTTGGCTGATTATGAACTGTAAGAAGGCGCATTCTGCTGCTCATCCTCTAGGTATGCTCCGTAGCCGTAAAGTGATGTTTTCTATTCAGTCTGGTATCTCAGTGCGACTAAACATATCAATTATTTATCCGAGTAGATGATTTATCAGGCGTACATCGTAGCCACAATATTTTCAGTGACATGATGTTGTTGCGAATATCCATCAAAATTTCTTCTAAACCTATTCCTATTTTTATTTCTATGTTAATTACTTGAGGAGTATATTGAAAAATATGAAGGTGATGACACGCTATATTTTTTATATGTTTAGATTTGCCGTGATAGCACTAGTATCACTTATTCCAAAAAATAAAAGCATATGGGTCTTTGGTGCTTGGTTTGGTCATCGATTCGCCGACAATCCAAAATATCTCTTCAACCATGTAAGGACATTGAGAGATTTTCCCATTAGAGTTATTTGGATTTGCAAAGATAAACAGTTGATAAATAGGACTAAAAGACAATATGGCCTTGATTTAGATATATATTATCACCTAAGTTTGAAGGGGATATACTATCAGATTGTAGCAAAAATAGCTTTCGTCGGCCATTCTATTAATACCGATCTAAATGGAGCATTTATTGGTATTACAACTAAAAGGATTCAGTTATGGCATGGAATACCATTAAAGAAGATTGGGTTAGACGATAATCTGACAGCAAGAAAATGGCATAGAACATGGGTATATCAATATCTAAACAATAATTTTTATGATTATATGGTTAGTACAGGAAAGAAAGTATCAACTCTTTTTTCAACCGCATTTTCTATGCCTATCGATAAGATAATAGAAACAGGTTATCCAAGAAATGATGTTTTTATTAGCGATAAAAGAGATGAAATAAAAGGCAGCCTATTTCAAGTCATATATATGCCTACGTTTCGGGATAAAATTGGTGATGAAGTTTCTTTATTCAATAGTGATTATCATTTTGATTTTGATAAATTAGTTGATTTTTTAGAGCAGCATGGAATCTGTCTTACCTTAAGAACGCATCCAGTTAACAGACCGCCGCAAGATATAATCGACAAGGTGGGTGATAGCGGGTGTATCAAGATTTCATCTGATGATGATATTTATGATGTTATAGGTAATTACGATTGTTTGATTACTGACTATTCAAGTATTATGTTTGATTTTTGTCTTTCTAAGAAGCCTATTATATTTGCGCCATTTGATATTGAAAAATATTTGTTGCTAGATAGGGATATGTATTTTGACTACTCTGAATTGATAAGTGGTTATCCAGTCGCAAGCAACTGGGATGAGCTACTTATCATATTGAAAGCCATTTCGTTAGAAAGCAATCTAAATAATACTGATACTTTAATGAAATTTCATGACGCCCATGTATTAGAAGGGGGGAGGTTTTCTATGCAGCTAGTCAGTTTTATTATGGATAAATGGTATAGGGAATGAAAGCTGTTCAATTATTATTTTATATACATATAAACCAATCTTACTTCTTTTGGGGAGGGGCTCGTAAGTTTATTTAGAGTTTTAAATTATCTACGCCATGCAGATTCAACATTTTATCTTCGTACTTCCCCCATTCATTAGATAAGTATAGTTCGAGATTAAGGTCGAAAGGTTATAGTTAACCGTAAGATAATATCACGTACCCCAACCCCAACCCCTACAAGAACACTCAATATTGATGCGGCCTACAAAATGATTGCTGGCATATGGCCAAAAAGTACATATTTATATTTGTGTCAAATGTATTTATGTCAGATTTAAAGAGGGGGCAAGGATGCCTATCCCTGTCGGTATCATTATTATTGGGGCAGTTTGTGAACGGTACAGAAATCGAAATGCTCAGGTATTACGTGATAATTTCGAACCTAATTCAAAATAAAAGTGACAAATAGATAGCCTGGAGGAGTGTGCTCTAGATGTGGATAATATATGAAAGCCTATAGATTTTTTATATTAAAGATTGCAATAACATCGCTGTTTCTGCAGGGGTGGATGATTTCTTTTTTAAGATTACTAGGCATCGATTTATCTTTCAGTATAGGTACTATTATTACTTATGCTTTATTAATCTTATTATGGCTAGGAATATTTATAGATGGTCGCTTTAAGAAAAGTTCCCTGCCATATGCTGTAAT
>NZ_JBFODN010000144.1:0-70257 GCF_040908345.1 Aeromonas sp. R3-1 | reverse complement strand
GGCTGACAAAGGGGACATAGCGGAAACGCGCGCCATATTGCTCGGCAAAGCTGGCGATCAAATCCTGATAGCTCAGCTCTTCGCCTTTGCGCACCCCGTGCACCAGCACCAGATTCTCGAAACGGTTGAAGGCTTCCCCATCGGCCAGCATGGAGAGGAAGGGGCCGATGGCAGTACCGGTCGAAAGCAGCCAGAGATCGCGCCCGGCGGGCACCTCATCCAGCGTCAGAAAGCCGGTGGCCTGGGATTGCACCAGCAATGTATCGCCCGCTTGCAGCGAGCCGAGCGAGGGAGTCAGCTCACCGCTCGGGATCTCGACCAGATAGAACTCGTGGTATGGCGCAGAAGGGGGATTGACGAAGGAGTAGGCGCGCTGAATGCGGCGATCGCCCTGCTCGAGGGCCAGCTTGGTGAATTGGCCTGCCTTGTAGGGGGCCAGCTCGGCCGCTACCCGCAGGGAGAACAGGGTGGGTGTCCATTCGATGCGTTCGATGACGCGGCCTTCTACCCAAGCCATAAGGATCTCCTCCAGTGGAACAGACCTTCACTCTACCCTCGGGCCGGAAAATAAAAAACCCGCGCAAAAGCGCGGGTTTTCTCTGCAAAAGCGAATCGCTATTACAGGGCAACAACCTGGATCTGTACGGTTGCTTTAACGTCAGCGTGCAGCTGAACAGCAACTTCGTAGTCACCGGTGTTACGCAGAACGTTGCCCATGCGGACTTCGCTCTTGGCAACGGCTACGCCAGCAGCAGTGATGGCTTCAGCCACGTCACGGGTACCGATGGAACCGAACAGCTTGCCTTCGTCGCCAGACTTGGAAGCGATAACCACGGTAGCCAGTTCGGCCAGCTTGGCAGCACGCTCTTCAGCAGCAGCTTTGTTGGCAGCCAGTTTGGCTTCCAGCTCAGCGCGACGAGCACCGAAAGCTTCGATGTTGGCCTTGGTGGCCATAACAGCTTTGCCTTGCGGGATCAGGTAGTTACGGGCATAACCAGATTTCACGGAAACTTGGTCACCCAGACCGCCCAGTTTGGCGATTTTGTCGAGCAGGATAACTTGCATTACCTTTCCTCTATAAATTTCGTTGAGTTAGGCTTAAGTGCCGGGCCGATTCTTACTTGTTGTGCAGATCGGTGTACGGCAGCAGAGCCAGGTAACGAGCACGCTTGATGGCGCGTGCCAGCTGACGCTGATACTTGGCGCGGGTACCGGTGATACGGCTCGGTACGATCTTGCCAGATTCAGTGATGTAGTTTTTCAGAGTAACGATATCTTTGTAGTCGATCTCGGTAACGTTCTCGGCGGTGAAGCGGCAGAACTTACGACGACGGAAATAACGTGCCATGGCCTTTATCCTCTAGTCAGTGATCCAGAATTACTCTTCGGAAGCAGCTTCAGTAGCTTCTTCGCGGCGCTCGTCGTCACGACGGGTGAAGCGCTCTTCTTTGGCCTTGGCCATCGGAGAAACTTCAGTCACGGCGTGCTTGGTGCGCATGATCATGTTGCGGATAACGGCATCGTTGAAGCGGAAGTTGGTTTCCAGCTCATCGATAACGGCTTGCTCTGCTTCTACGTTCATCAGAACGTAGTGGGCTTTGTGCAGTTTGTCGATCGGGTAAGCCAGCTGACGACGGCCCCAATCTTCCAGGCGATGAATGGTACCACCGGAGGTGGTGATGGCGCCGGTGTAACGCTCGATCATGCCGGGAACTTGCTCGCTCTGGTCCGGATGAACCATGAAGACGATTTCGTAATGACGCATTTTAGCTCCTTACGGATTAATTCAGCCTCCGCCCAGGTGCAGCCAGACCTCGGAGGCAAGGAACATAAAGGTGTTTAGTCGCTGCTTTTCTAGGGCGGCGTATTGTACGAAATCACATCCCTCACTGCAACTGACTGCCTTAAATGTTTTTCCCGATGGAAATCATCAGAAACAACAATTGATAATGATTATCACTTAGATCTATTCTCTCTCCATATCCTTATGGAGGGTGATGCCATGCAACCCGCACTGACGACTACGATTCCAGCCCGCAAATTCAAACTGACCCTGCTCGGGCCTGCCTTTATCGCCGCCATCGGCTATATCGACCCGGGCAACTTCGCCACCAATATTCAGGCGGGCTCTACCTTTGGCTACCAACTGCTCTGGGTAGTGGTATGGGCAAACTTGATGGCCATGCTGGTGCAAACCCTCTCGGCCAAACTCGGTATCGTCACCGGCAAGAATCTGGCGGAGCACATCCGAGACCGACTGCCAAAACCGGCGGTCTGGGCCTACTGGGTGCAGGCAGAGATCATCGCCATGGCCACCGATCTCGCCGAATTTATCGGCGCCGCAGTCGGCTTCAAGCTGCTGCTTGGCGTGACCTTGCTTGAAGGAGCCTGCATCACCGCCGTGGTGACCTGGGGGATCCTGATGCTGCAATCCCGTGGTCAGAAACCGCTGGAGTTCGTGGTCGGTGGCCTGCTGCTGTTTGTCGCGGCGGCCTACATCGTCGAGCTGATCTTCTCCCGCCCCCATCTACCCAGCCTGCTGGAGGGCGCCCTATTCCCCGGTCTGCCCAACAGCGATGCCGTCTATCTGGCCGCCGGTGTGCTCGGTGCTACCGTGATGCCCCACGTTATCTACCTGCACTCGGCACTGACCCAGCACACGCAGGATCAGGGTTCAGTCAGCCAGCGGCTGCACACCACCCGGGTCGATGTGGCGATTGCCATGACTATCGCCGGCTTCGTCAATCTGGCGATGATGGCGATGGCGGCTGCAGCGTTCCACAGCTCGGGCCACCAGCAGGTGGCGGAGCTGGAATCCGCCTACCAGACCCTCACTCCACTACTGGGTCAGGCGGCTGCCACCCTGTTTGGCCTCTCTCTGGTCGCCTCCGGCATCAGCTCTACTGTGGTGGGCACCCTGGCCGGGCAAGTGGTGATGCAGGGCTTTGTCCGCTTTACCATCCCACTCTGGCTGCGTCGCGCAATCACCATGGCTCCCGCCTTCGTGGTGATCGCCATGGGGCTCAACACCACCGACATTCTGGTGCTGAGTCAGGTGGTCCTGAGCTTTGGTATCGCACTGGCCCTCATTCCGCTGTTGATGCTGACCGGCGATCGGGCGCTGATGGGGGAACATCGCAACCACCCCGTCACCCAGGCGGTAGGCCGCCTTATCGTCGCGCTGGTGATCGGCCTCAACGCCTACCTGCTGGTTGCCATGATCTAGCAAACCGTCAAGCAACAGAGGGGCTCATTAACGCTGGTTAATGAGCCCCTTCGCACTTTGGCGTATGCTGCCGCTTTCTCTTCTCATTTCTCGTTGCGGGAGCCTTGCCATGGAACATACTCGATCCAGCTTCGTGCTGGGCCATCATCAGGAGCAGGCCAGCGTGGTCTGCTGCCAGCGCGGTGACACCACGCTGCTGGTCACCGACCTCACCCCCTTTCATCCCCAGAGCCATCTCTGGCCCGATCAGCCGGGGGATGTGGGCCATGTTCGCTGGGAAGGGGGCGAAGCCACCATTGGCCCTTGCCGAATGGGGGCCATCAGCCCGGATGGCGAGCTGTTCGTCGATACTGCCATTCCGGTCAAGCGGGGCGCAGAGGGATGGCGTTTCGTGGTGGTCCACCCGCTGACCGGAGACCACGCGCTAGCCGTTGGCAGCCAGGTCGAATTGCAAGTGGATAGCGCTGCCCGCCACGCGTTGAGTCAGGGCCATAGTGGCTGCCATCTGGCGGCACTAGCCCTCAACAGGGTACTCATCCCCTACTGGCGCAAGGAGGTAAGCGAGCGCGATGCACTGGGCCAGCCCGACTTCGACCGCCTGGCTATTCAAAGCTCTCGGGTCGAGCCTTGTGGATCGCGGGAGCAGTACCGCATCGGCAAGAGCCTGCGCAAGAAAGGGGTCAACAGCGAGGCGCTGCTGGCAGATCTGGCGGTGATTGAAGAGAAGGTCAACCAGCAACTGGCCGACTGGATCGCAGCCGGAGGCGAGATCCGCCGTAGCCGCGCTGGCGAGGCGATCATCGATTCTCGTTACTGGCACTGCATGCTGGAAGGCCAGGAGGTGACCATTCCCTGTGGTGGCACCCATGTCGCCTCGCTCGCCGAGTTGGGAGAGGTCAAGGTAGAGCTCACTCAAGTGGAAGAGGGCTTTGCCATGCTGACCCGGGTCACGCCAACCGGCGCCTGAGTCGCAGACTTGACCACTCAGGGCTAACGCCCAAGTTGGCAATAGAGACGTATCGCAAAGAGGGCGCATCATCATGCCCCTCAACGCCCATCATGACGGGCCGATGCTTCTCTTTTAACCACTCCCTGATTAGAATGCGCCTCCCACAGGAGGCACATCACCCATGAGTAGTACCCAACTTCGCACCACCCCTGATCGACTTCGTTATCTGGTTCTCTACGAAGGCATCGGGCTGGCACTGGTCGCACCGCTGATCAGCCAGCTGTTCGGTCAGGGCGTCGCCGAGGTCGGTTCGCTGGCCATCTTCTTCTCCATCGTCGCCACCGCCTGGACCTATGGCTGGAACCTGTTGTTCGACAAGGGGTTGCTCAAACTGTGCGGGCGCACCAACAAGCGACCACTGGACCGCTTCCTGCACGCGTTTGGCTATGAAGCGAGCTTTATGATGCTCTCCCTCCCCTGCGTCATGTTCTGGCTCGATTTGGGAGTGTGGGACGCCCTGATGCTGGATCTCGGTTTCGTCGCCTTCTACCTCGTCTACATCATGGTCTTTACCTGGGCCTATGAGCGGATCTGGCCGCTGCCATCCAACCCGCAGACGGCATAAGGCCTCAGCCGCAAACCGAAAGTGGCCGACAGAAGGAAAAGTCAGGAAGGACTAATAGGAAGGATGGGAGAATCCCATAAAAACAATGCCAGTCAGCGAGCTGACTGGCATTGGACAAAACAGACTTTCGGACTTACTTGACGGCGTCTTTCAGAGCCTTGCCAGCCACGAATGAAGGCACGTTGGCAGCAGCAATCTGGATCTCTTTACCAGTTTGCGGGTTACGACCGGTGCGGCCTGCGCGGTGGGTGACCTTGAAGGTGCCAAAACCGACCAGTTGCACAGCATCGCCTTCTTTCAAGCTCTGGGTAATACCATTGATGATCTCTTCCAGAGCCACTTTGGCCTGAGCTTTGCTCAGATCTGCTTTGGCGGCAATCGCATCGACAAGTTGAGCTTTGTTCATAACATTTCCTTTATGATCGGGCATTTAGCGCTGGGTCACTCTATGCAAAAAAAAACGCACAGGCAAAGCCTTTATCGAGCCGAACGCGTCAAACGCTGGGGTTTTCATCAAGATCTGCGGAAATAGTCACATTCCACACGCGAAAAACCGTGAGCAGGCCTGAAACCTGCTAGCACGCAGACACAATCCACTGACTATTTCTTCGCCACTTAACATTATCCCCCCATGGCTATTGACGCTTGCCCAGATTTTCCCTAGTTATAGGTTGTGTCACTGCTCAAACGGCTCGGAATACCGAACAATCGGCCAGCCTTTGCCCCACGGAGGGATAGGGATTATGTTGACGAAACTGGAACAGACCAAGCAGGCGCTGGCAGGCAAGCATAAGGCTATCGACGACTGGCTGGATGCAAGGCAAGCGTTGCTGGTCGGATACATGCAGCTGGCAGGCCTCACTCCGGCGCGGACCAAGCAACGCAGCCTGCCCAAAACAGAAGAGCTGCATCAGTTTTGCGACCGCCTGGTCGACTATGTCAGTGCGGGCCATTTCGAGATCTACCACCACGTCGTCACCGCCTTCGAGCAAGCCAGCGGCGAAACACTGGAGCTGGCCAAACGCATCTATCCCCATATTCGTACCAGCACCGAATTCGCCCTCGAGTTCAACGACAAATACAGTGATGCCGACGAGGCCCAATTGCTGCTACTGGATGATGATCTCAATGAGTTGGGTCCGGTTCTGGAAGAGCGGTTCAAACAGGAAGATCGCCTGGTCAAGGCACTTCATGTAGTGGAATCCTTGAGTACCCAGCAAGCCTGAATGCCATTTTCGGAGCAAGTTCAAGATACTGGCAACCAAGGTGGATTACACTCAGAGCAATGACCCTAGCGTCCACACTTATTGCATACAGGAGATGAGCATGTCTGAGCGCCGCCGTTTTGCACGGATCCTCTACTTGACCATGGCAGAACTCACCCAGGGGGAACAGCAGTGGCAGACCCAGCTTGTCGACGTCTCCTTGCAGGGAGCCCTGCTGATCCGCCCCGACGACTGGGAGAGCCGTGACAACAAGGAGTACCAGCTCAGCTTTATCCTGAGCGGTAGCGATATCGAGATCAAAATGCAGGTCGAGCTGACCCACGAAGCCAGCAAGAAGCTGGGTTTCTACTGCCACCACATCGATATCGACAGTGCCACCCACCTCAAGCGGATGATCGAGCTTAACGTCGGCGACGAAGAGCTGCTCCACCGCGAGCTGGAACAACTGCTGAGCGAGCATCTGGAACACAGCCAGCCCTGATGGCAGGTTCCAGCCCATAAAAAAGAGCGCCGAGGCGCTCTTTTTCCGTTGTGCTGTTGTATCGATTGCAATGCTGAGGGATTACAGCGCCTCGAGTGCCTCAGACAGCTTCTTGACCGGCACCACTTCCATCCCTTCGATGGGATGCTTGGGGGCATTGGCGTGCGGCACAATGGCACGACGAAAACCGTGCTTGGCCGCCTCCTGCAGCCGCTCCTGGCCGGACGGCACCGGGCGAATTTCACCAGAAAGACCCACTTCGCCGAACACCACCAGATCCTTGGGCAGCGCCTGATCCCGGAAGCTGGAGACCATCGCCAACAGCAGCGCCAAGTCCGCACTGGTCTCCTCGACCTTGACCCCGCCGACCACGTTGATGAAGACATCCTGATCCGCCATCTGCAACCCGCCGTGACGGTGCAGCACCGCCAGCAACATGGCGAGCCTGTTGTGATCCATCCCCACCGCCACCCTGCGCGGGTTGGATAGCTGGGAGTAGTCCACCAGCGCCTGCAACTCCACCAGCAGCGGTCGGGTGCCCTCCCAGATCACCATGACGATGGAACCGGGCGCCTGCTCCTGCCCTCGGCTGAGGAAGATGGCGGAGGGATTGCTCACCTCGCGCATCCCCTGTTCGGTCATTGCAAAGACCCCCAGCTCGTTGACCGCACCGAAGCGGTTCTTGTGAGAGCGCAGAGTCCGAAAACGGGAGTCATGGCCACCATCAAGCAGCACAGAGCAGTCGATGCAGTGCTCCAGCACCTTGGGGCCCGCCAGACTGCCATCCTTGGTCACATGACCCACCATGAAGATGGCCACATGATTCTGCTTGGCATAGCGGGTCAGCAGCGCCGCCGCTTCGCGCACCTGTGAGACAGAACCGGGGGACGATTGCACATCCGCCACATGCATCACCTGAATGGAGTCAATCACCATGATCTGCGGCTGCTCCTGCTGGGCAATCAGGCAGATCTGCTCGACGCTGGTCTCGGAAAGCATCCGCAGCTTGTCGGTGGGCAGCCCAAGGCGGTTGGCCCGCATCGCCACCTGCTGGAGCGACTCCTCACCGGTGACATAGAGGGTTTTCATCCGCTCTGCAAGACCACACATGGTTTGCAGCAGCAAGGTCGACTTGCCCGCCCCCGGGTTACCGCCGATCAGAATGGCCGAGCCGGGCACCACACCACCACCAAGCACCCGATCCAGCTCCTTGAAACCTGAGGTAAAACGGGGAATTTCGGTAGTGGCAATCTCTGCCAGTGTCTGTACCTGACTGCCGACCGCGCCGGCATAACCGGTGTAACGGGCACTCTTGCCAGCGGGGCTCACCGAGCCGAGGCGCACCTCGGTGATGGTATTCCACTCCTTGCACTCGCTGCATTGACCTTGCCAGCGTGTGAAGTCGGCACCACATTCGGAACAAACATAAGCAGTTTTATTTTTGGCCATTGATAACTCGGGGACAGGATGAATTCCTGCTTGATATACTTGTTTGCGACCGACAGATCAAACCCAGAATCGGAAAAATGACTTTCCGTGGCAGGAACAAATGGATTCAGAACACCAGCAACATCTGATTGAACAACTCGTCCCCTTGCTGCGGGAGAAAGATTTCGAGGAGATCTTCAACCGCATGACCCAGGAGGAAAACAGCAACAGCCGTTTTCTGATCAAGATGGAGCTCAAGCGCAAGTGCTCCCCCTGCCGCAGGGTCATCGACATGCGCGATGAGCTGGAGGATGAGTGCCTGGTGCATGAGTTCGACGGCATCACTCACTTCATGCCCGCCGATGCGATAGCCTTGTTCCAGTCCCAGTGCTATCTCTACCGCGATATCTATACCCTCGGTGTCTACGAGGCACTGCAACAGTGGCAAAAGCAGCACCACAACGCCCGCGTGGATGGTCAGCTGTCTCCCCCGGCCAGCCCCTTCCGGCAATATGATGTCAACACCATCGCCTTTGCCAGCTACTACGGCCGCCGTCAGGAGCGGATGCACTTCAGCTCGCCGGTGCTGATCAAGTTTCAGGACGGGGAGAAGCTGTTCGCTAAGAGTTCAGATCTCTCGCTGGGTGGCATGCGGGTCTCGGTTCCCTATCTGCCGAGCTATCACACCGGCGCCCAGGTGGAGGTCTTCTTTACCGGACTGGAGCGGGACACCCCCAATCCTGTGCTGCATCAGCCGGTCGGCTATCAGATCCTCGGTGAAGAGAGCAAAGAGGGGAAATACTGGCTGCGGCTGGTGCGCTCCGGCGAACAGCCCGCCTTCGATGCCTTCCTCAGCGACTTTATCGATGCCAACAAGATCCGTTATCGGGTCAGCGTCGACTACCTGCTCTCCGCTGCCATCATCAAGGGGTATGAGCAGTTCTACCTGCCGCGGATGACCGGCATGCCGCTCTTCTTCGGCACCGGCGACAGCCCCAATCTCGAGATTGCCCTGCGCACGGAAAACAACCAGCACCTGCTGGAGTATTGGCGCGATGAGAAAAACCGCGATGCCCTGGCGGGGCTTTTCAGCGCGGAGCGGATGAAACGGCTCTGCCCGGCCCCCGGCACCACCACCGAGACCATCATCTACTGCTTTACCCACACGGTGCGCAGCCACATCTACTTCTTCTCCGCCACCGCCGAGGAGCTGCGTCAGAGTGGCCTCACCGCCCTCTTCTTCCAGGTGGGCTCACGCCGCCCCAGCTGGCGAGTCTACAAGTTCACGCTGGAGGCGTGCGATCTGGTCGAGGCGGATGTGGGACAACTGCAGGGGCAGGACAACCCGCAGTTGCAAGATATCCTGCTGCTCGAGCGGCTCAAACAGATCGGCTATTGCGGCCTGCTGCAGGAGATCGGCCTGGAGTCACAGCGGGAAGAGTTCCATCAGGAAGGGGTCAGCAACAACGCCAACGAGCTGCAACGCTTTGGTCACGAACAGGGGGTTGCCCCCTTCGAGATCGAGACCCTGCACTATGTTCAGCTTCGTAAGGAGTCGCGCTACATCCACAAGACCGCGGTCGCCATCCATCACAACGGCAAATCCTGGATCGGCTGGACCCGCGACATCTCGACTCACGGCCTGCAAATCGAGCTGGAAGATGCCTTTATCGGCGAGAAGAACGATGTGGTGACCATCGCCCTGCCCCGCTTGCAGGAGCTTTCCAAGAGCATGGATCTGCAGCGCCTCTCCTACCGGCTGGTCAGCCTCAACATGACCCGCACCGTGCTGCACCTCTGCATCGAAGGGGATTCGGATCGCCATACCGGCCGCCAGTTCTTCAGCCTGCTGATCGAGAGCAACCAGAACAAGCTCAAGGCGGCGCAGGAGCAGCGCCGCTATCGTGGGCTGGCGCGGGCACTGCGCAACATCTATACCCACCACCTGTTCAACTCACCGGTCTACGTCAACAAGCTGAAAGGCGCGCCCAAACCGGCCTCCATTGGCAAGTCGCTGCAACCGCGCAGTCTGCAGCGCCTGCTGCAAGCCTGTGCCGAGCTGCCGGAGCAGGAGAACCTCTACCCGCTGTTTCAGGGGGAGCTGCTCAAGGAGCTGCTGATGAACCCGCTGCGAGCCATCGAGCGGGAGGATAAACCGAGAGAAGACGAGGTCTATATCGCCAGCATCCAGACCAAGGCTGGCCTGCCCATCTTCAGCAGCCGGCTGGCCAGCAGCTTTGCCAATGTCAAAGAGAAGCGTCAGTTCATCGAGCTGGCGCAGCAACAGGGGGAGTTCTACTCGGTGCTGGTCGGCATCTCCCGTACCGGACGGCCCGACACCAACTTCATCGCCAACGAGCTGGACTACATCGCCAAGTTCGCCATCCACAAGGCACGCAAGCTGGAAGAGGAGCTGTGGAGCGTGGTGGGGGTGGGCGAACTGACCGATACCACCCAGGCCACCCTGTTCCGCTTTGGCATCACGCCACCGCTGAACTGAAGATCCGGAAACAGACAGAAATGAAACAGGGCGCTCGAGGCGCCCTGTTTTTTGTCATGCCGCCTGCGGGTTGAGCAGCCAGTCGAGGATCAGGGGGAAGTGATCCTCCTGCGCCTGCGGAGCGGTCAGCATATTGATGTGGTCATAATCGAGGCGGTTGCCGTTGTCCCGCCCCAATCGGGTGTGACGGGTTGCCGAACCCATCTCGTCGCTGAAACGGCGCACATCGGTCGGGTGACCCAGCACCTTGTCCGCTTTGGCCGAAATCATCCAGAGCGGTGGCCAGTTGACCCGTGCCGCCGCCTCGTCATAGGCAAAACCGTCGTGAGGATCCTGCCAGGGGCCGCACTTGACCCAGGGGATGGTCTCCTGCAGATAGCGCAGCGGCTCGTCGTCAGCACCGATCTTCAGATTGCGAGCCGCCAGAAAACCACGGCGGCGAGCCAGCCAGGGGGCCAGCCGATTCCAGATCAGATCTACCTTCAGCCAGCGCTCGGGATTGTGCACCGACACTCCGCGCTTGGTGCCAAAAAACAGCAGGCTGGCCACCTGATCCGCCAGCTCAGGGAAGCGCACCAGGGTCGAGGCCATGATGACACCGCCCCAGGAGTGGGCCACCCAATGCACCTTGAAGCCATGATGGCGCTCGGCAATCCAGCGCTGCAGGGCGGGCAGATCCTCGGTGATCAGCTCATGCTGACCGTGCTCTGCCTGCTCGGCGATGGCAGGAGTGCTGAGCCCCCGCCCCCGCAAATCAGCCACATAGACCTGATAGCCGTGACGGGCCAGAAAGCAGGCCAGCCCCTTGCCCGATTCGGTATAGAAGATCCGCCCGTTCTCGATGGCGCCATGCACCATCAGGATCGGCTCTCCATGCACGGCGACCCGGGGTTTGATGTGGCGCACATGCAATTGATGGCCACCACAGGGGATAAACAGAGACTGCTGCAACAATTCCATTTTTATTGGTTTCCTCCTTGAAACACTGTCAGCGCTTGTCCCAGCGTTGCTCGCTGCAGGCCCGCGCCGCCAGCAGGCAAATCACCCCCTCCAGATCGTGATGATTGAGGGTGGCCGCCGCCTGCGCCCGCACCAGTGGTTTGGCGTGAATGGCGATGCCAAGGCCAGCGACCCCCATCATCTTGAGATCGTTGGCACCATCGCCGATGGCCACGGTCTGGGCAGCAGCAATGCCGTACTCCTGAGCAAGCTGCTGCAACACCTCTGCCTTGACGCTGGCATCGACGATGCGCCCGCTCACCTTGCCCGTCAGTTGCTCCCCTTCCACCGCCAGCTCGTTGGCGAAGATGGCATCGAGCCCCAGATCGCGCTGCAACTGGCCAGCAAAACGGGTAAAACCGCCGGAGGCGATGGCCACCTTCCAACCCGCCCCTTTGAGGGTATCGACCATCAGCTGCAAGCCCGGCATCCAGGGCATCCATGCCGCCACCTCGTCGAGAATGGTGACCGGCGCCCCTGCCAGAAGGGCCACCCGATTGCGCAGGCTGTCGGAAAACTCGAGCTTGCCCTGCATGGCTGCGGCCGTCACTGCCGCCACCTGCTCGCCGACCCCGGCAAGCCGGGCAATCTCGTCGATGCACTCGATGCGGATCGCGGTGGAGTCCATGTCCATCACCAGCAGGCCGGGCTCATTCAGGGTCGGTAGCGCGGGCAGATGGCAGAGATCAATCTCCCACTCACCGCTCTTGAGCTCGGCCACCAAATCGGCAGAGAAGCGATCGCAGCCAAGCAGCAGCAAAGGCACACCCGCCACCTCGGTGGGAGGATAGAGGGTGGCCGCCAACTCCTGTGCTGCCAACAGTGGCGACAGACGCGCCAGATGGGAGGCGCCCAGTCCCTTGCCAAACAGCACCAACCAGCCGCCAGCCTGCGGAGTCTCTGTCGGGTGCAACGCATCTGCGCTGAGCTGCCAACAGGGTGAGCCGGACAACAACGCGGGCCAATCGGATAACAGAGGGGGGAGCCGGGACAACAACATAAGGGATACGCCTTCCTTGGTGATCAGGGGGTTAACAGTGCTGGCCCAGAGTAGCGTATTGCTTTTTGTACAGGCAAGCGCCAAGATCCCGCCACTCCTTGTTACCAGAGGTCACACGCTTGCAGCGTCATCTTCCCATCAAACGTGTTCTCAGCCTGGGTGCCGGTATCCTGCTCGGATGCTGGGTGCTCGGTGTGCTCATTCATATGCAGGGTGAAAGCCAGGCCTCGCTGCACAGCGAAGCGCGCAACCGGGCACAGGCGCTGGTCGCCTATGCCTCCCGCGACATGAAGCGCTGGCTCAAGGAGGAGAAGAGCAGCGAGCTGGAGCGGCTGGCGCGGGATCTGGCGGCGGAGCCGGAGATCCTCGATGCCACCCTCTACGACGGACGCGGCATTCCCCTCGCCCAGTCTGAGCAGGCTGTGCCGCTGGAGAGCCTGCTGCCCATCGGCAGCGATAACAAGTCACTGCCGGAGCAGGGCAAGGGGCGGATCCAGTTCGTACAGGAGATCCGGGATGGCGAGCAGACCATCGGCTTCCTGCGAATCACCCTGGAAGAGCAGCAGATGCTGGCAGACAAGGACACCCGGCTCAAGGTAGTGCAGGAGAAACAGCGGCTGATGCTGCTGGTCGCCCTGCTGGCCGGGGTGCTCATCTCCTACGGCGTGCGCCGCAACTACATGCGGGTGCGCAAGCACAAGAAAAAGAGTACGCCCCCCGCGCCGCCACCGGAAAACTGATGGCGCAACCAGAGAGCAAATACAAAAACGGCGGCCAGAAGGCCGCCGTTTCTTATTCGCAAAGGAATTACTTGTCGCCCAGCAGGACGGAATCCAGTGCGATTTCGATCATGTCGTTGAAGGTCAGCTGACGCTCTTCAGAGGTGGTCTGCTCACCGGTACGGATATGGTCGGAGACGGTGCAGATGGTCAGTGCCTTGGCACCGTACTCTGCGGCCACGCCGTAGATACCGGCGGCTTCCATCTCGACACCCAGGATGCCGTATTTTTCCATGACGTCGAACATGGAGGGGTCCGGAGTGTAGAACAGGTCGGCGGAGAAGATGTTACCGACGCGCACGGCAACGCCCTTGTTCTTAGCGGCCTGTACGGCATTGGCAACCAGGTCGAAGTCGGCGATGGCAGCGAAGTCGTGATCTTTGAAGCGCAGACGGTTTACTTTGGAATCGGTGCAGGCACCCATACCGATCACCACGTCACGCAGTTTCACGTCTTCACGCACGGCGCCACAGGAGCCCACGCGGATCAGGGTCTTCACACCGTAATCGGTGATCAGCTCTTTTGCGTAGATGGAGCAGGACGGGATACCCATGCCGTGACCCATGACGGAGATACGACGGCCCTTGTAGGTACCGGTGAAGCCGAACATGTTGCGCACGTCGCAGATCTGCTCAACGTTCTCCAGGAAAGTTTCAGCGATGTACTTGGCGCGCAGGGGGTCGCCCGGCATCAGCACGGTATCAGCAAAGGCGCCATCTTTCGCATTGATATGAGGAGTTGCCATTCTCTTGATTCCTTCACACAGGTTGAGTTTTATTGTTTTATAAATTGCCCGCCGCCGAAGTGGCGGGCGGGTAAATTACAGGAAGCTGGTACCGTACGCCAGTTTCGGCAGGCCGTGATAAGCCGCGATGCTCTGGCCGATATCGGCAAAGGTCTCGCGACGACCGACGGAGCCGGCCTTGACCGGCTTGCCGAAGAACAGCACCGGAATGTATTCGCGGGTGTGGTCGGTGCCACCCCAGGTCGGGTCGCAGCCGTGGTCGGCAGTCAGCACCACTACGTCGCCATCTTGCAGCAGCTCAAACAGCTCCGGCAGGCGGGAATCGAAATACTCCAGCGCACCGGCATAACCGGCAACATCACGGCGGTGGCCGTAGGAGGAGTCGAAGTCGACGAAGTTGGTGAAGACGATGGCGTTGTCACCGGCCGCTTTCACCTCTTCCAGCGTGCGATCCCACAACTCGGTCAGACCGGTCCCTTTCACCTGCTTGGTGATGCCCTGCTGGGCATAGATGTCGGCGATCTTGCCGATGGAGACCACCTGACCGCCCGCATCTTTCATGTAATCCAGCACGGTCGGCGCCGGCGGCAGCACTGAGTAGTCGTGACGGTTGCCGGTACGCTTGAAGTTGCCCTTGCCAGAGCCCACGAACGGACGCGCAATCACGCGGCCGATGTTGTAAGGCTCCAGCAGCTCGCGCACGATGTGGCACAGCTCATAGAGCTTCTCGAGGCCGTAGGTCTCTTCGTGGCAGGCAATCTGGAACACGGAGTCGGCAGAGGTGTAGAGGATCGGCTTGCCGGTCTTCATGTGCTCTTCGCCCAGATCATCCAGCACCTGGGTACCGGAGGCGTGGCAGTTGCCCAGATAGCCAGGCAGACCAGCCTTCTCGACGATGGCGTCCAGCAGCTCCTGCGGGAAGCTGTTGTGGTGATCCTTGAAGTAGCCCCACTCGAACAGCACGGGCACGCCGGCGATCTCCCAGTGACCGGACGGGGTGTCCTTGCCGGAGGAGAGCTCCTGCGCAAAGCCGTAGGCACCGACCACCTCGATATCTTTTTTCAGCCCTTCCGGGAAGTAGCCGGAAGCCTGCTCGCAAGCGTGGCCCAGACCCAGCTTGTTGAGGTTGGGCAGATTGAGGGCGCCACGGCCTTCAATTTCACCTGCCGCACACGCCTTGGCGATATGGCCAAGGGTGTTGGCGCCCACATCTCCGAACTTGTCGGCGTCGGCAGCAGCGCCAATACCGAAAGAGTCCATCATCAGAATAAAGGTACGTTTCATGGGTCTTCCCCTTGTTACAAATCGGCCAGGGTGATACGGCGGTACACTTCAGGCAGTGCCTCCGGCCGCTCGCCACCAATCCGGACAGCCGCCTGCACCATGCTGGCAGCCTGAGCATATTGCTCTTCAGTCTGAGCGTGGATCATCGCGATCGGCTTGTCAGCATCGACGCTTTGACCCAGGCGGATAAAGTCGGTCAGACCGACCGCATAATCAAGTTTGTCACCGGCAGCGCGCCGACCACCGCCCATGGCGACCACAGCCAGACCCAGTTCGCGGGTATCCATGGCGGTCACAAAACCGCTGTTGGCCGCGAAGACCGGGCGCACGATGGCAGCCTTGGGCAGGTAAGCGTCATAACGCTCCATAAAATCGGCCGGGCCACCGAGACCTGTCACCATGCGACCGAAGATCTCGGCCGCCTTGCCGTTATCCAGCACCGCCTGCAGCTTGGTGCGGGCATCGCGCTCGTCGCTGGCCAGACCGGCGGAGATCAGCATCTCGGCGCACAGCGCCATGGTCACTTCGTGGATCCGCGGGTTGCGGTATTCACCGGTCAGGTAACGCACCGCTTCACGTACTTCCACCGCGTTACCGGCGCTGGAGGCCAGCACCTGGTTCATATCGGTCAAGAGCGCAGAGGTGCGGCAACCGGCACCGTTGGCCACGGCCACAATGCTCTTGGCCAGCTCTTCGGAGGCTTCGAAGGTCGGCATAAAGGCGCCGGAGCCCACTTTCACATCCATCACCAGCGCTTCGAGCCCGGAGGCGAGCTTCTTGGAGAGGATGGAGCCGGTGATCATGGCGATGGATTCAACGGTTGCAGTAATGTCACGTACTGCATAGATACGCTTGTCAGCCGGGGCCAGATCGCCGGTCTGGCCGATGATGGCGACACCCGCCTCTTTCACCACTTTCAGGAAACGGTCGTTGTCGACCGAGGTCTGGTAGCCGGGAATGGCGTCCAGCTTGTCGAGGGTACCGCCGGTGTGGCCCAGGCCACGGCCGGAGATCATCGGCACGAAACCGCCACAGGCAGCGACCATCGGGCCAAGCATCAGAGAGACCACATCACCCACACCACCGGTGGAGTGCTTGTCGACAATCGGGCCACCCAGATTGAGGTGATCCCAGGTCAGCACCATGCCGGAGTCGCGCATGGCGCAGGTCAGGGCAACCCGCTCATCCATGGTCATGTCTTTGAAGTAGACCGCCATCGCCAGCGCGGCGATCTGCCCTTCGCCGATGGTGTTGTTGGTAATGCCCTGAACGAAGAATTGAATTTCTTGGGTACTGAGCGCTTCACCGTTGCGCTTCTTGCGAATAATTTCTTGAGGCAAAAACATCTTTCATTCCCTCCGCCATTGCTGGCGTTACACAAGCCTGAATCCTTGCCCGCACACCGCATGGTGGGGGCTAACAGGGCGGACAGCAGTCCGCCCTCTCATCAACCTATTAGTAACCGCTGGTGTTGGCCGGCTTGTCGCCATGCCCCAGAGTGGCCAGCAGACTGGCCAGCAGGCTGGATGCACCAAAGCGGAAGGTACGGGCGGATACCCAGTCGTTGCCGAGGATCTCTTCGGCCATGGCCAGGTACTGACCGGCAACGGCTGCGTCTTTCACGCCACCCGCTGGCTTGAAGCCGACTTTCGGATTCTTGGCCTTGATCACTTCCATCATGATCCGCGCCGCTTCTGGGGTCGCATTGACCGGCACCTTGCCGGTGGAGGTCTTGATGAAGTCGGCACCGGCATCGATACAGATCTCGGAAGCGCGACGGATCAGCGCCTCTTCTTTAAGTTCACCAGTTTCGATGATCACTTTCAGCAGCACGTTGGCACCACAGGCCTCTTTACAGGCTTTGACCAGATCAAAACCGATCTGTTCATTACCGACCATGAAGGCGCGGTACGGGAACACCACGTCCACTTCATCAGCACCGTAGGCGACAGCGGCACGGGTTTCGGCCACGGCGATCTCGATGTCGTCGTTGCCGTGCGGGAAGTTGGTCACGGTCGCAATGCGTACGTCGGCAGCGCCGATCTCACGCAGGGTCTTGCGAGCGATAGGGATAAAACGGGGGTAGATGCAGACAGCGGCGGTCAGGCCAGCCGGTGACTTGGCCTTATGGCACAGGTCGATCACCTTCTGATCGGTGTCGTCATCGTTCAGGGTGGTCAGGTCCATCAGGTTCAGGGCGCGCTGAGCGGCCACTTTCAGATCAGTCATTCTGTTCTCCAAAGTCTCGATTTAATCCAGATAACCGGGCACCACCATACCATCCAGCGATGGATGCACAGGCAGTAATCCCCAGCTATACGGGAATGGAATTACAGTGCGAAGGCACCGGCACTATCGGGATGCTATTCAAAACACCCTGCAGGCACTGCGACTGTAAATAAGGCAAGAGCCCTGTCACTTTCTTACAAAAGTGCGGACTTGGTTCCATGAAGACTTGAGAAAGGCCGACAACATCTGACCCGACTTCCCAATCAATTCCATTTGACCGCCAACACCCGATTTCATCGAGTATTAGTCATTGCCAGCACCCTGCTGGCAACGCCTATTTCAGCCGAGATACCCCCTGTTTGCAAGCCGGATTTGCCAATTTCAGAGGTACCTCACATCTGGCAAATCCAGGTCTAAAAAAGCCTTACGAAAAGAAACGGGTCAGGATCCAGGAGTAGGCCAATCCCCCCAGATAGACCCCGACGATCCCCATTACCCCGGACAAAACGGGAGGCGCCGGGATCGGCAATTTGAGGAAAGAAAACAACAAACCAACTATAAAGCCGGCCACCATCGCCAGTAGCACTTCATTCATATAACCTCCGATTTGACTCATTTTATTATTAGTTTAGATAGGAAAACGGTTGTCACCGCTCCATACGCGAACGCCACGGCAGATGCCGTGGCGTTCGTGTTTATACCCTGTCAGTCAGACGGCGATTACATGCCGGACAGTGCCAGGAAGAAGCCTGCGATAGTGGCAGACATCAGGTTGGACAGAGAGCCAGCCAGTACGGCTTTCAGACCAAAGCGTGCAATGGTGCCGCGGCGGTTAGGCGCCATGGACCCCAGACCACCCAGCAGGATGGCAACAGAGGAGAGGTTGGCAAAACCACACAGCGCGAAGGAGATGATCGCCTTGGTGTGATCGGACATGGCCACACCGTTGATCAGCACTTCGTCTTTCAGGTACGGAGCGAAGTTCAGGTAAGCCACGAACTCGTTCACTACCAGCTTCTGACCGATGAAGGAACCGGCAACCACTGCTTCATTCCAAGGCACACCGATCAGGAAGGCCAGCGGGGAGAAGATCCAGCCCAGCAGCAGTTCCAGAGAGAGTTGCGGATAACCGAACCAGCCACCCACACCGGAGAAGATGCCGTTGATCATGGCGATCAGACCGATGAAGGCCAGCAGCATGGCGCCGACGTTCAGGGCCAGTTGCATACCGGCAGAAGCGCCAGCAGCTGCAGCGTCAATGACGTTGGCAGGCTTGTCATCCAGCTCGGCATCGGCAGAGCTTTCGTCGTAGTTCGGGGTCTCGGTCTCGGGAACCAGCAGCTTGGCGAACAGCAGACCACCCGGTGCAGCCATGAAGGAGGCAGCAATCAGGTACTCCATCTTCACGCCCATGGAGGCATAACCGGCCAGTACGGAACCGGCAACGGAAGCCAGACCACCACACATGACGGCGAACAGCTCGGAGTCAGTCATCTTGGAGATGTAAGGACGAACCACCAGCGGCGCTTCGGTCTGACCGACGAAGATGTTGGCGGTTGCAGAGAGGGATTCGGTGCGGGAAGTACCCAGTACTTTCTGCAGACCGCCGCCCAGCAACTTGATGACCATCTGCATGATACCCAGGTAATAGAGCACTGCAATCAGGGAAGAGAAGAAGATGATGACCGGCAGAACACGGAAGGCAAAGACAAAGCCGCCGCCACCGAACACTTCAAACATCTTGTTGCTGACCAGACCGCCAAACAGGAAGTCGATCCCGTTCTGGCCGTAGCTGATCACGCTGGATACCGCGTCGGACACGCCGACCAGGATATCGCGACCAACCGGAACATAGAGAACAAACGCCCCCAGACCGGCTTGAATTGCGAACGCACCGACAACGGTACGCACGTTGATTGCCTTGCGATTGCTGGAGAACAGCACCGCGATAAGGACGAGCGTCGCCATCCCTACCAGACCCATGAACAAATTCATTATTATCTTCCTCTAGTAGCACCTAGCTTGTTAGTGAGTTGTTATTAAACCCAACTAATCAAGGGGAGCGCATTATACTAATTAAAGTCCGATAAAATAGAATGCTGGTCACATTTTATCGTTATCAAAATGTCCAAGTGTCACAAAATTAGACAGCAAACGATTTTTACGCTCATTTTTTTTCCTGACAACTAAATCAGGTGTTGCGAATTTGTTTCGTGGCTATTGGTCGTGATGGAAAATATGCCGGGCAGTTTCAAATAACACCTTGGCAACATCTGCCGATGATTCCTCCCGCAAGGTCATCAATATTTCCGCTATTTTCGGCAGCGCTTCCGGGGTATTCCGGGTGCCTTGTGCGCCTTGCAACGGCATATCGGGCGAATCGGTTTCCAGCACCAGGGCCTCGAGCGGCATAGCCCGAAATACCTCTCGCGTCTTGTTCGCCCGCTCAAAACTGATTACCCCGCCCACCCCGAGTCGAAAGCCCAGTTGCCAGAAAGCCTCCGCCTGCTGCAACGAACCGCTGAAAGCATGGATCACCCCGCCACGAGGCGGCTTGAAGCGGCGCAACAGCTTGGCCACAGTGTCATTGGCGCGCACCGAGTGGATCATAAGGGGGAGCCCGGCATCTGCAGCCAGCCGGATCTGAGCCTCAAACAGCGCAAGCTGCCCCTCCTGCGGCACGTGAGAACGGAGATCCAGCCCACACTCGCCTATGGCCACCAGCCCGGCAGGCTGGCTCATTACCAGCGTTCGCAGCCGCTCCATCACCCCCTCCCGCTGTTCACCGGCATACCAGGGATGAATGCCCAGACCATAAAAGAGGCCGTCATGTTGCTCTGCCAGTGCCATCACACGAGTCCAGTTATCCTCTGCGATGGCAGGAATGATATACTCCGTCACCCCTAGTGCCCGGCAACGGGCCAGCAGTGCCTCCCTGTCCTGGTCGAACACCGGAAAGTCGAGATGGCAATGGGTATCTATCAGCTGCATATCACTCACACCTGTTTGCGGTATTTAATGGGTCATTGAACATGATGAACAACAGAAACAACGGCTTTACCCTGATTGAACTGGTGCTGGTGATCATAGTGCTGGGGATCCTGGCCGTCACCGCCCTGCCCCGCTTTATCAATATCAAGGATGATGCCCTGAAAAGCACGGTCTCGGCGACCGCAGGCAGCTTTGCCAGTGCAGTTCAGCTGGCTCATGCTGGCTGGGCGGTGAAAGTACAGGGGCAAGACCTCGCGCTGTATAACTTCAGCGGGATGGGTAACAAAGATCTGGATATCAACCATTATGGTTGGCCGGTGGGGACGGAAGAAGGGGGCCAAGGGGTTGATACCATCTTCCACGGCGGCAATAGTGAGGAAATTTCTGTCAACAGCGAAGAGGATTGCGATCTGCTATTCGCAGGGCTACTCGATACAGACCAAACGTCCTCAAGACAAAAAGATGGCAAGGGACATTATTATTCAAAAATAATCAGAGTCCCGGGCCAAGTTGAAAATGGACTACGCCACGATAACTGCCGCTATATCCTGCGCGACTCAATGGGTCGCTTCCAGACAGGTTCAGAGTATGAAAACGGCCTCGGCTTCGAGTACAACAGCGTTACCGGCGCCGTGACCCGCAATTTTGATTGAGCTCAGCCTCTTCTGCGCAAGCTCTCTCTTTGCTTGAATCATCATCATAACGAACCGGCGTGCAGCAGCGCCGGTTCTCCTGAGTGAGCCCCCACTCCTCACACCATGCATCGTAACGGGCCAGCCAACGCAGCAATATCCCCTTCATCGTCACACCTCCGCCAACAGGTTCAGGTCAAAAACCATCCTAATCAGAGTCGGCAAGGGGAGCAAGTCATCCCCATAACCGCGATAGGGCGGAATAAAAAAGAGCCGGTCAGCATGGCTGACCGGCTCTTTTAACATTTCCTGAAGAGGTTATCCGATGAGCGACAGCTCATCCGCCTCACAGACTCTTCAGCTTCTCTTCCGGCAGGGCCAACTCGTCGTTGTGGTTGACGCCGATACCGCGCTCCAGCACATGACGGGCGATGGCGTGCGCCTCTTCCAGCGAGTGCATGCTGTAGGTGCCGCACTGATACTCGTTCAGCTCGGGGATCTTGGCCTGCTCCTGCACGGTCAGCACGTCGCTCATGGCTGCCTGCCAGGCTGCGCCAACACGGGCTTCGTCCGGCGCGCCGATCAGGCTCATGTAGAAGCCGGTACGGCAACCCATAGGGGAGATGTCGATGATCTCCACGCCATTGCCGTTCAGGTGATCACGCATAAAACCGGCGAACAGGTGCTCCAGCGTATGGATACCGCGCTCGGAGAGGATCTCCTGATTCGGTACGCAGAAACGCAGGTCGAACACGGTAATAGTGTCCTTGTTCGGGGTCTGCATGGTCTTGGCCACACGCACCGCTGGCGCTTCCATACGGGTGTGGTCAACGGTAAAACTGTCCAATAACGGCATTTCTGACTCCTGATTTGGTTACCAGAACCAGCCCCCACGGGAGAGCTGATCCTTGCATTGACGGTACTGGGCGCCGTAGCGCTGGGCGCGAGCCTCTACCTTGCGAGAGGTCTTCATCAACCACCCCTTGCTGCGATAGCTGCCACGCCGGTAGCCACCCCACCCTTCGTGATAGTTGAGGTACTGGCCATAGGCATCCCACTTGGAGGTGCCATTTAGCCGCTGGGCTTTGTTAGTGTACCAACCCATAAAATCGATGGCGTCGGCAAAATCATCGCGGTCACTCCAGCTGTTGCCGGTTTCTCGCTGGTAATCGGCCCAGGTTTCATCTTTGACCTGAGCATAACCATAAGCCGAACTGGCACGCCCGGTCGGGATGAAGAGGAAATACTGCATCGGCGGCTGGGCATCATGTACGTAAGAGGACTCCTGATACATCATGGCCATCACCACATGAATTGGCGTCCCCCACTTCTCGTTCATCTTGAGCGCGGCCTTGTGCCACTCCGGCTTCTCGCGAAAGATCTGGCACAGATTCTCCGGCTGGGCCGGCGGCCGGGTACTGCAGGCGGTCAGACCGGCCAGCAGGCCGGCCACCGCAACGAGACGCATCCAGGACATCAGCGGGATCGAGTCTCCATTCGTTGGCTCATCACGAGGCACGGCAATCTCATCAGATCGCGTCTTCGTTCTCTTCGCCGGTACGGATACGAATGACACGCTCCACCTCGCAGACGAAGATTTTGCCATCACCAATCTTGCCGGTGCGAGCGGTATTCTGGATCGCTTCCAGACAGGCATCGAGATCCTCGTCCTGCACCACCAGCTCCACCTTCACTTTCGGCAGGAAGTCGACCATATATTCGGCGCCGCGATAGAGCTCGGTATGGCCCTTCTGGCGGCCGAAGCCTTTGACTTCGGATACGGTCATGCCGTTGATGCCGATCTCGGCCAGGGCCTCGCGCACATCGTCCAGCTTGAACGGTTTGATGATGGCTTCAATCTTCTTCATGGTGACTCCTTACCAGTTCTGTTTGCCGAACCCGGATGTAATGGGGTAACGGCGATCCTTACCAAAGTTGCGAGCCGTAATGCGGGGCCCGACCGCCGCCTGACGGCGCTTGTATTCGTTGAGATCCACCAGCCGAATCACCTTGCGCACCACCGCTTCCTCGAAGCCTTCTGCCACCATGTCGGCGACCGAGGCATCCTCTTCCACGTAACGCTTGAGGATCGCATCGAGGATGTCGTACGGGGGCAGACTGTCCTGATCCACCTGATCCGGCGCCAATTCTGCCGAAGGGGGGCGGTCGATAACCCGCTGCGGGATCACATAGTCAACTGAGTTGCGATATTCGCACAGCTTGAAGACCAGCGTTTTGGGCACATCTTTCAGCACGTCGAAGCCACCGGCCATGTCACCGTACAGCGTGGCATAGCCGACCGCCATCTCGCTCTTGTTACCGGTGGTCAGCACGATACGACGACGCTTGTTAGAGAGCGCCATCAGCAGCACGCCGCGGCAGCGGGCCTGCAGGTTCTCTTCGGTGGTATCGCGGGCGGTACCTTCAAACAGCGGCGCCAGCTGGGCCATAAACCCTTCGAACATCGGCTCGATGGAGATGATGTTGAACTCAACCCCCATCCGCTCGGCCTGCTCCTTGGCATCCTCCACGCTCATCTGGGCGGTATAGCGGAACGGCATCATCACCGCCTGCACCTTGTCGGCACCGATGGCATCGGCCGCGATGGCCAGCGTCAGCGCCGAGTCGATGCCGCCGGACAGGCCCAGCACAGCCCCATGGAAACCGTTCTTGGTGACATAGTCGCGCACTGCCAGCACCAGCGCCTGATAGGTCTCGGCCAACGGCTCCAGCGGCGCAGCGGGTTCCCGCTCCTTCACCGGCTGACCATCGGCAAAGCGCACCAGCGCCAGCTCTTCGGCAAACGGGGCGAGCTTGTGGGTCAACTCGCCCTGGCTGCTGAACACCTTGGAGCAGCCGTCGAAAATCAGCTCATCCTGACCGCACACCTGATTGAGGTAGACCAGCGGCAGACCGGTCTGATCGCAGCGTTCGGCCATCAGCTCGCGGCGGATCCAGGGTTTTTCCTGATCATAGGGCGAGGCGTTGATGGTGAGCAGCAGCTCGGCCCCCGCCGCCTTGGCGGCCAGCGCCGGACCTGGCTGCCACAAATCTTCGCAGATGAGTAGGCCCAGCTGGTGACCACGGAACGGCACCACGCAGGTCTTGGTCGCCGCGGTGAAGTAGCGCTTCTCATCAAACACACCGTAGTTGGGCAAGTCCTGCTTGAAGTAACGAGCAATCAGCTTGCCCTGCTCATAGAGGGAGGCGGCGTTATAGAGTGACTCCCCTTCACGCCAGGGATGCCCGACCAAAATGGCACAGTTGCCCTGCCATTCGGCAACACGAGCCAACGCGGCTTCGACCCGCATCATCAGGTCGGCACGCAGCAGCAGATCTTCCGGTGGATAGCCGGTCAGGGCCAGCTCGGAACAGACCAGCAGATCGGCACCTTGCTGCTCGGCCTGAGCTGCCGCAGCGAGCACTTTGTCAGTGTTATCTTCGATGGCGCCTACCGTCAGATTCAACTGGGCAAGCATCAGAGAGAGGGCTTTTGCCATGGCGATGCATCTTGAATTCGAAAATGATGGGGAATGATAAAGAAAAGGGGGGCAATCTGCCAGTTCAAGACAGGCGTAACCGTGTGACAGCAACCAGTGGGAAGGATAAGCTGTAGATAGTCACGGAACGACAGGCCTTCGCAGATATGAAAAACGCCGGATTTACCCTGATGGAGTTGATGATAGCCATTGCACTGGGCGTCATTCTGTTGGGGATTGGTATTCCTTCCCTCTCTAAGCTGCTTGGCAGCAATAATTTGGCGACCCAAGAAAAAAGCCTTCTCAACCACTTAAACTATGCCAGACAACAGGCTATCTCTAACCAACAAACGGTTACTCTCTGCCTGACCACTATCAATAATTCTGTAGAAGAGTGCGTTACTGCCAATCAAAATGGAGCGACCCGGCAGATCGCTTTTATCGATACTAATAACGATCAGAAGCTCAATGGCAGCGAAACAACTCTGACGGCAAGTCCCGAGTTTCCTGCAGAACTGGCCATTTCTGCAGATGCACAGGCGCTTCACTTCACCCCTGATGGCACCATTACGTCTGATAGCGAGGTCATCTTTTCACTCTGTGTAAGCGGTGAAAAGGGCATTGAGATTGCAGTTATGCCTGCCGGGCGTGCCCATAGCCAGGCAAGTGGTGCTGTATGTCCATGACCTGCGCTAACTACCGCGAAACACACACGAGCACAAAAGGATCCATTTCAATCCAATAGCTATGCTTAGAGTCTCCTTTGAACAAGGACTCATACGCTATGGCACGAAATGGATTTACCCTGCTTGAGTTTTTAATATCTGCAAGCCTGACAACCATCCTGCTGACCTTGGGACTGCCGTCATTGGCAAATCTGCTGACATCTACCGACAGCGACATCTACACAAGAAACCTGCAGGACCACCTGATCTTCGGCCAACGGCAAGCTATCACACAGCAGCAACCCGTCACAGCCTGTCTTGCCATGCCTGTCATAAACTCCACAAAAGAAGGCTGTGTACTCGCAAATCAAACCGGCGCCCAGCGTATGCTTGTCTTTATCGACATCAATCAGGATCGCCAATTCGATATTGCAAGTGGCGATATCTTGTTATCAGCAACAGAACCCTTTCTTGAAAAACATACCGTGACGGCCAATCGACAATTTGTGCGATTCAGTCCAGATGGCACTGCGATTGGCACCAACATGACACTCCGGTTTTGTATCGACCAGGCCCCCCGAGTCGATATCATCGTTTCCCCATCCGGCAGAAGCAGAAGCGAAAAAAAGGGGCTGAGTTGTTCTTAGCCCCTTTACCCTACTCAATAACCAACGTTATCTGGGTTGGATTTCATCTTGTTTTTTTGCATCAGCCAGCGAAAAGGTGGCCGCCAAAGGAACGCACTCGATTACCTCTGTGACAAGATGCACCACCCCATCAATCTCATAACCTTTCTGTTTAAACACCCTGACCAGATTTGCCTTGCTCGTATCAGTTACCGGTTGCTGCAACACCATCTGCACACCACCTTCCAGAGTGACATAACATTTTATGTCTTCCGTTTGGGCATGAACCAACAAGGGCAAGCCCACACACCAGAGCAGCATGCGTTTCATCCCTGTTCTCCTTCATAGAGATAGATTTTCTTGGGAGACATATCCATTTTTGCCTCTTCCGCACCTTGTGAGCATTCTCCTTCACCGGTACAGCGCTCAGGCTCTCCCTTCCCATCATCTTTGAGGATGACCTCCTTGCCCGGAGCACCACCTATAATCCTGATCCGGCCATCATCCCCACCATGAATAACCAGATCATCAGCAACCTTATTTTGCACCTCTACGTAACGCTGAATAACTTCCTGATTGTTGCTATCCAGTACATATTTGAAAGAAGTGCCATAGTGCATATCAATCATATATTGGCGCATGGCACCGATGGATTGGATGGTACACTGCTGGAAGTCCTGAACCTGAGGCAGGAAAGAGGTGAAATAAAGCTTGCCTTGCAACACCAAACCAGCCCCCATTGATTTTTCACCGCTTTCATTGAGCCAGAATTTCCATCCCAACTTGCTGGTCAACGCCTTGGTGGTGTTTACAATCTGCTCTTCATTCAAACCCGTAAAGGGATCGCTGGTCACATCGTAGAGATCGTTCAGTGTGATACTTGATGGCACCGCTGGTTCAGACGTTGCCCCAAACAAGGTTGGATTAACATTGTAGTCACGTAGCATCACATACACATTTTGGGTTGTCGCCTCCGAGGAGGGGCGGTTTCTATCACCACTGCCTATCAATACGGCATCAAACGGACGCTCGCTGTAAAGATAATTTGTCCCATCATACTTCCAACCTTTATTGATGGTGCGCACCAATACGGGCTGGGTAAAGAAACGGCGATCATCTTCCAGCTTCTTGGCAGTTCCACTTAAATGTGCATTTCCCAAACTGGCAAACTTGATGGCCGTCCATTTGGATTTTTCTGTCCCCTTCATGTCGATGCGCCAGATCTGACCGCCGGTATCACCCGCATAAACCCGGTCAGATACACCATCTCCATCGCTGTCCAGCACAGAAACAGCGCCTGGCATGCTATAAACCATGCCTGCAACCTGTTTGTTGGTTGCACTGGCCACATCTGGGGTAAAGCTTAACAACAGCGTGCCGGCCTCAGCATCCACGATATAAATACCCAACCCTTCACTGTCTTCAGCCCCCTGGCCCAAATAGCTCTTGGCCTGATCATAACCTCCAGAGAATATCAGGACTGGCTTATAGGTTTTTTTACCATTGGTTTCTGTGTAATAACCAGGAATGAACGCAACCTCGGGGATCGACCAGGTTTCGCCCAGGTTGCTGAAACCGGCGCTGTTTTTATCCAACCGCCACATAAGCGAAGGGGAGTCCGGATCGGATATATTCAACGCATAATAGGCCTTGCCACCACCGCGCAACCCGGTAAATAACCACACTTTGTCACCTTGTGACGACTTGATATGACCATCTTTGACTTGCTCATTGACCAGCACAGTGGGCGATGAATCTACACCATATAGATGAGCCGATGAATCCAGGTTTTCTCGCAGCGCTTTCTGATTGGCAATAAATTGATAGGGCATAACGGCCCAGCTTTCATCAACCGTGGTGCCGCTGTCTTTAAACATATGCAAGAAGCCGGCATTACTTCCCATCACAATGCGCAAGTCAGGTGTACATGTAGTCTGTCCTGTCGACTTTGTACAACCGTAGTTGATCACTAATGGCCGTGAATGCAACGGGTCACCAAGAATATGCTCCCGATTATCTGTTCTATCACCATCCTGATTCTCATCAAACGCATCAATACCCTTGGTCCAATTAAGCAGATCATCCATGCTATCAGCACTATCAAGTTTCATGACAGTGCGTAGCTGCGTCGCCCCGCCTGCCATACCCTCAAGAGCAGACTTGCTAAAGGGAGTTAATGTATTAGTGGAAGGGGAAATAATATAAAGATTGCGATTGGTTTTAGCTGCCAGCATCTCTTGTACCCCACCCTCGGCAACCTTGTTACCATCACTGGTGGATGACCAATAGGTTCTTGCTGACTCAAGAATTGTTCCATCACTGGATATCGCAGGTAAGCCACTCTGATCGACTACATAACCCTTATCTGGATTCAGAACCAGCTTTTTAAGATTGCCCTTCCATCGTGGACCAGAACCAGGCTCAAACATTGCATAATAAATATTATTCAGACTGCGAGTACGGTCAAAGTTATTAGTGGCAATGGCGGGAGAGACCAACGAGGTATTCATTTTCAAGATAGCTAGTAATGATGATTTTAATGCTTCGTTAAGTTGGGTTGCATCGGTTGCTGGATAGTATTTACCCCCACCACGACGAGCGGTCTCTGCCAATAATGCACCGGCCCCCTTAATTGCTTCATCTCCAAAACCCACGGTGAATGTTGTGACTGTTTGTTTGCCTATAGCCGAGGTGTTTACATCATTGTTTTTCATATATCCGGCAAGTGCAGCAAGGTAGCTTTTTTCACCAGAAGACCCATAACTAACCAAGCCGCCATAAGCAACCTTATCCTCTGTAGATAACGTGCTGATCAGGTTGGCGACAAGGGAATCTGCTGCTTTATCATTGGTTGGTTCACCATCTGTCATATAGATGATATAACCATTATTGGAACATTTATCATAGGGGGTTTTATATATACCCGATGTTACTTCAGCATTGCTATCCCGCTTTGGAGTACGATTTACATCATCGTCACCAAAGTACACCCCCAAACCGCCAAAGTATCTATATGATTCATATAGTGTTTCACATAAGGGAGTCCAAGTGTCAGAGCTCAAACTATTTACCTTGTCAATCAAATCCTGCGCACCGCTTTTACCAGAGGTGAGGATGGCATCGTTACCTACAATATTGCGGATTATTCTTCCGCCATTTCTACTACCTGGTTCATTGCCATCATTGTAGTTAAAAACAGCCAGACCGAAATCGACAGCTGGCGTAGCCAAAACCAGTTCTTTGACTGCATCCTGAGCAACTTTCAATCGAGTTTGTGTTGACACACCTGTACTACCGTAATACCAACGGACATAATTTGCCGTAAATAATGAGATCTGGGTAGAACTACCACTAGCAAGAGCATTGGCTACATTTGATGTGTAAAACCAGCTTCCCGTTGTGCGATTTGGCTTGTCAACGGGATAACCATCAACAATATATGTTGAATATGGACCTGAATATTGATTATTTGCGTTTTGCTCATCAATATCTTGCTGGCAATCTGCAATTATTATACTGTAAATATCAAAATCATTTAGAGAACGCCAACGCCCCTTTCTATTTTTATCATATATTTCATATCCCCAAACTCGTGACTGAAATCGGCCCACATTATTTAGAGGGCCTTTAGATGTCGCACATGCATTTAAATTCTCACTAAAACGTTTGGTACTGTTGATAGCGGGAACTTTTCCATCACTGGAGAAATAGATGAAGCGATTACTATTATTAACATCTGGATCATTAGCCAATGATGGATAACTTATCGATGAGTCATAAGGCTCTTTAGCAACTTCGGTTGTATTTTTCATACTCCCCGAGTTATCGAAAATAAAGAGCACCTTAGGGCGGAAGTCCCCCGCCTTGGCAAAGTCATAAATAAACAACTCGGTATCATCGGAATAACCAGTACCTACCGCCAAAGATGCCCCTGATACTCCGTAACACAATACCAGCAAGCTTGTAAACAAACAGTTCCTTATGTTCATTACGGGCTCCCTAATTGGCACTGAGCAGGGGCTGTTCTACCCCGGCGGTAAAGGTCATTTGGCTATTTACCTTGCCATAAGCACTGGATGTGGTGGCTTCAGCATAACGACAAGCTGGTGTTACATTCTGGCTACTGGCTTCAAATTTACGTTTGCATACACTTTCTGTATTGACTGTCAGGGTTGTAGCTGGAGTAGTAGTACCTATTGCAGCTGAAACCCCAATAGCCTGTGTAGCAATTTGTGTTGAAAGAGAAGTATCGCTCAATGCAGACTCCAGAGTACCTTCAACTTCGTGCTCCGCTCGTTGCAAACTGGCACTAGAACCCGCCATCTTCAGACTCATACCACTGGATTGCATGACGACTACCGCAATCAGAGTCAAGGGAACCAGAATAACCAGTGCAACTATCAATGCAATCCCTTGATGTTGTTGAAACGATCTCATGTGCCACTCCGGGTAACAATTTGCGGGTTACGCAATGCGATGCTGCTTTCCAACAACAGACGGCGATAGCCATCGCCATTGCCTTTTATCGGGGGCAGATTGCCCAGCTGATAGGTGTTATTATTTTTGTAACGAACAGACTCTTTCGCTGCTCTAATCAATAAAAATAACCGCACCCCCAATACCCGACCTTCATTCCAACTCTGAGCAGCCATCTGGTCAGCTGAAAGATATCTATCGATATGCCCATCGGGGATCACTGAATCATCAATACCGAACATCAGTATCATATGTTCAACCCCTTCCGCCATGGCGCCACCAATCAGAGAAGAACCACCATTGACGGTCAAATAGCGCTTGCGTAAAACAGGAATACCATCTTCTTGTGACAGGTAATAAATGTAGTGCTGGTATTCCCAGATCTGGCTCTCATTATTGGCACCAAAGAGTGGTCTGGTTTCGCTTCCCTTGATGACTCTCGCCTCCTGACTATTGGTTGCCATATAAAAGCGGTTTTTATCCAATCCCTCTGATGCGGGTATAGGACGCCCTACCAATCGCTTGATACTGAT
The DNA here is from genome assembly GCF_040908345.1 of Aeromonas sp. R3-1. Classification (NCBI taxonomy): domain Bacteria; kingdom Pseudomonadati; phylum Pseudomonadota; class Gammaproteobacteria; order Aeromonadales; family Aeromonadaceae; genus Aeromonas; species Aeromonas sp. R3-1. The sequence continues at coordinate 39,384 of NZ_JBFODN010000144.1, read as the reverse complement.
AACATCCGAGTTTGCCACCCGATCAGCAGCGAGAATACAAGCGAATCCAGCCAATCCTTTGGTAGTTGATACCCGGCTTACCCATAGCCCCCTGATGGGACCAGCATTTGATGGCAAACTACCGACAGAACGCTCATCCAGACAATCGCTACTGGCAGGAACAATGCTACCAGCACTGAGGGTCAGAGAGGGGCCAACTTGTGTTGACTGACCGGTATAAGCTCCAAAAAAGCCAGCCCATTTGATATCCTGGCTAATCAGCCGAATGGCCAATCGACCATTTTCCTGTAATTCACTTTGATCAAAAGCATCTTCAGAGCTGGAGCGAGACATCACAAAAACTGTGAATACCCCCGCCAACAAAAATAGACCGAGCAGCATAGCGACCAGCCACTCTACCAGTGTGAAACCGCGAGAATTCATAAAGTCGTCGTCAGAATAAACTGGCGCCTCGAAAGATTATTTGCTGTCGAGAGTTGACACTCATTGATCAGCGTTGCTGCGGCGGCAGCAGCCCCCCCATCAGATATCTCTTGTTTGCCAGCCCAGAATATCCCGACCGCCAGCACATTATTGGCCCGCCGCACCACGCAGCCTATAGGTGAATTCAAGGAAGATGCCGCACCCGAAACACTGGCCCCAAGCAAGGCTTGTTGCCAGTAGTGAAGGTCGGCATTACGTAAATCTGCAGCACTGCAATTACTGATAGTGCCATCTTCCGATGCGCAAGTCGGTCGAGTTAAATTAGAGGCAAGACCTACCGCTGCAGAGCTTTCTTCACTCCAGCTGTCCCTGTTGATCCGCACCCGCTCGACCATATCGTTAGCCAGCCAGCTGGCGATGGTACGCTGGCGAGCTTCATAACTGGCAAATTTGGAATGGGTCTGCAAGGCAACCAGACCGAGCAGCCCCAGCGACAGGATCACCGCAGTGATCATCACCTCTAATAGGCTAAATCCGGCAGATGAAATGATCGATGATTTCATATTCACTCCCAACACCCATCAACTTTATTACCAACCTTATCTTCGGCATCTTTTTCTTTTTGCTTATTTCCTTGATTAATCATGAATTTAAAACAGCGACTATCAGTCTCCTGAGCTCCCGAAGCGATTGCTGTCAAAGTAAAGTTAGGGCTAGGGACTCCTGCGGAAATACTAATCTCTAAGCTATAACGGGCATCGGGCTCAAGCACGATGCCTAAGTCGGTAATCGACGAAGCATACTGATTGAAATCCATAAAATAGGTTTCTTGCCGATTGGCCGCATTCAACAGCATGCTCTTGGCTTCGACACGATGACTGGTCAGCACATATTGCTGATAGGCGGGATAAGCGATGGTGCCAAGAATCGCCACGATGGCGATGACAATCATCAACTCAATAAGAGAAAAACCACGAAAGTATCCAATCATATCCCATCCTTGGTGACAGACTGCTTCATAAGTTTAACGCCGAGCCTGTCTCTTGAACAAACCCGGCGTCATTATCAACACACTTTATTCTTAAGCCTTCCTGGCTGCACTCAAATTATTCTAAGTTCGGGAGGAACCTCAAAGACTACGTTCTCTTCACGGCCAGGATGCTCGGCAACTACCTTGCCTCCCAACTCGCGCAGGCGGGCAATCACGTTTTGCACCAGCACCTCGGGGGCGGATGCACCGGCAGTGACGCCGATCGCCTTCACCCCTTCCAGCCAGCTCGCCTCGATCATCGACGCATCGTCGATAAGATAGGCTCTGGCACCCACCTTCTCGGCCAGCTCGCGCAGACGGTTGGAGTTGGAAGAGTTGCGAGACCCCACCACCAGCATGGCGTCCACCAGCCCCGCCATCTCCCGCACCGCATCCTGACGGTTCTGGGTGGCGTAGCAGATATCGTCCTTGCGCGGCCCCTGAATGTTGGGGAAGTGCTTGCGCAGCGCATCGATCACGTCAGAAGTCTCATCCACGCTCAGGGTGGTCTGGGTGACAAAGCAGAGGTCATCCGGATTCTTCACCTTGAGCTTGGCCACATCTTCCGGTGTCTCCACCAGATACATGCCGCCTTCGCGATTCTCGTACTGCCCCATGGTCCCGATCACCTCGGGGTGACCGGCGTGGCCGATGAGCACCGCCTCGGAGCCCTTGCGGCTGGCGCGATGAACCTCCATATGCACCTTGGTCACCAGCGGACAGGTGGCATCGAATACCTTGAGGGCGCGGGACTTGGCCATCTCGCGCACTGTCTTGGCCACGCCGTGAGCAGAGAAGATGACGATGCTGTCATCCGGCACCTCATCGAGCTCCTCGACGAAGACCGCCCCCGCCTCCTTCAGCTTGTTCACCACATAGCGGTTATGTACCACTTCGTGGCGGACATAGATGGGGGCACCGAACTTCTCCAGCGCGCTCTCGACAATACTGATGGCGCGATCGACACCGGCGCAAAAACCGCGAGGGTTAGCGAGCAGAATATCCATTAATGCACCTTCTCCTCATCATCAACGCCCAGGATCTCCACCTCGAAGGTGACGGTATGACCGGCCAGCGGGTGGTTGAAATCGACCGTGACCGACATCCCGGCTACCGCCCGGATGATGCCCGGCAGCTCGCTGCCGTTGGGCTGATCGAACAGGATGATGGTGCCGACTTTTGGCTCAACATCGGCGCCAAACTTGGCACGGTCGAGATGGTAGATGTTGTCGGGGTTGGAGAGGCCAAAGGCCTCTTCCGGCGCCAGAGTAAAACTCTTGCTCTCCCCTTCGCACAGGCCCAGCAGACACTGTTCGAAGGTGGGGGTCAGGCTGCCATCGCCCATCCGCAGGCGGGCCGGTTTGCCGTGCAGCGCCGTGCTGTCGGCAACCGAGCCATCTTCCAGCTTGATGGAGAAGTGGAACAGCACGCTGCTGTTAGCGGTGATCTGCTGGCTCATGCCTGCTCCTTTTTCTCACCACGGAAACCGTCCAGCACAATCATGGCGGCCCCGATAAAGATAAAGCTGTCGGCCAGATTGAATGCCGGCCAATGCGCACGCTGCCAGTAGAAGTCGAGAAAATCGACCACATGGCCCAGCACCAGTCGATCAAAGACGTTGCCGAGGGCGCCACCGATGATGAGTGAATAGGCGATACCGCTCCAACGCTGGGTCACCGACTGCTTGCGCAGCCAGTGGATCAGCAATCCACAGATGGCAAAAGCCAGCACCGCGAAGAACCAGCGCTGCCAGCCCCCCTGATCAGCCAGGAAGCTGAATGCGGCGCCCTTGTTGTAGACGTGAACCAGATTGAAGAAGGGGGTGATCTCCACCCCCGGGTAACCAAATGGCAGCAACTTGACCACGGCAAGCTTGCTCGCCTGGTCTAGTACAAAGGCCAGCACTGCCAGCCACAGCCAACGCAGGCCGCTTTTATGTTGAGTCATGTTCATCAAGCAAATTGACGCGTTTCGCCGTCACCCTCAACGTTGGTCACACAGCGACCACAGATCTCTTCGTGACCCGCGATGGTGCCCACATCTTCTACATGGTGCCAGCAGCGGTCGCACTTGGCGGCAGCAGACTGGGCCACGCTCAGCCACAGGTCATCACGCTCGGTCGCCACAGAGCCTTCCGGCGCAGTGTCAGCCTCCACAACCTTGGCTTTGGAGGTGAGCAGCACAAAGCGCAGCTCATCAGCCAGGGCATTCAGGCGTGCAGCCAGCTCCGGCTTGGCGAACAGGGTCAGTTCGGCCTGCAGGGAACCGCCGATACGCTTCTCGCCACGGGCCACTTCCAGCGCCTTGTTCACTTCACCACGCACGGTGAGGATCTCGGCCCAGAAATCGTCGTTGAGGGTTTCACCCGCTTCCAGCCCGAACAGGCCGTCGTACCACTCTTCGGTGAAGACGAACTCGCCGCGCTCACCCGGCAGCAGAGCCCAGATTTCATCAGCGGTGAAGCTCATGATCGGCGCCATCCAGCGCACCATGGCTTCTGCAATGTGATACAGAGCAGTCTGGCAGGAGCGACGGGCCAGGCTGTCAGCCTTGGCGGTGTACTGACGATCCTTGATGACATCCAGATAGAAGGAGCCCATCTCGATGGAGCAGAACTGCATCAGCTTCTGGGTTACGCCGTGGAAGTTGTACTCGTCGAATGCCGCCATGATCTCGGCCTGTACCGCTTTGGCACGACCCACGGCCCAGCGATCCACCACCACCATGTCGGCAGGTGCCACCATGTCGGTCGCCGGATTGAAACCGTTCAGGTTGGCCAGCAGGAAGCGGGCAGTGTTGCGAATACGACGATAAGCATCGGCAGAGCGCTTGAGGATCTCGTCGGAGACAGTCATCTCGCCGGTGTAGTCAGTGCTCGCTACCCACAGACGCAGGATGTCGGCACCCAGCTTGTTCATTACGTCCTGTGGGCTCACCACGTTGCCGATGGACTTGGACATCTTGCGACCCTGACCATCCACAGTGAAGCCATGAGTCAGCACCTGGTTGTAGGGAGCCTTGTCTTTCATGGCCACACCGATCATCAGGGAGGACATGAACCAGCCACGGTGCTGGTCAGAACCTTCCAGATACATGTCGGCCGGCTTGCCGTTGAACTCGGGACGGGCATCGACCACGGAAGCATGGGTAGAACCGGAGTCAAACCAGACGTCGAGGGTGTCAGGCACCTTGTCGTACATGTCGGCATCGGCACCCAGCAGCTCGGCCTTGTCGAGATCCCACCATGCCTGAATGCCGGACTGCTCGACCCGCTTGGCGACCTCGTGCATCAGGCGCACGGATTCCGGATGCAGTTCCTGGGTCTCTTTATGGACGAACAGGGAGATGGGCACACCCCAGGTGCGCTGACGGGAGATACACCAGTCAGGACGGTTCTCGACCATCGCCTGAATGCGGTTTTTACCCCAGGCCGGTACCCAGCCGCTCTGGCCTTGCTGGGCAATACCGTCCTTCTCGATGCGTTCGATCTCTTCCAGCGCGCGCTTGCGCAGACCCTTCTGCTCCATGCTGATGAACCACTGCGGGGTGGCACGGAAGATGATCGGGGTCTTGTGACGCCAGCAGTGCGGATAGGAGTGGTTGAACACCTTGTGATGCAGCAGGGCGCCGCGCTCGGTCAGCACTTCGATCACGGAGGCATTGGCCTTGAACACATGCTGGCCGGCAAACAGTTCGGTATCAGGCAGGTAAACGCCGTTGCTGCCAACCGGGTTGGCCACTTCCAGACCGTATTTCTGGCCGACCACGAAGTCTTCCTGACCGTGGCCAGGGGCGGTGTGTACGGCACCGGTACCGGCATCCAGGGTGACGTGATCACCCAGTACCACAGGCACGTCGAAGCTGTAGAAGGGGTGGTTAAAGCGCAGCAACTCGAGTGCCGCGCCCTTGGCGTAGCCCAGATTGTGGAACTTCTCGATTCCGGCGCGATCCATCACATCCTTGACCAGCTCTGCGGCCAGGATCAGGCGCTCGGGGTGCTCACCTTCAACCTGCACCAGTGCGTAATCCAGATCGGCGTGCATGGCGATGGCGCGGTTGGCTGGCAGGGTCCACGGAGTGGTGGTCCAGATCACCGCAGAGAGCGGGCCCTTGCCGGTGTGGCCTTCGGCGCAGTCAAACTTGGCGGCAACGGATGCCTCATCAACGGCCTTGAAGCGCACATCGATGGAGGGGGAGTTCTTGTCGTAGTACTCCACTTCGGCTTCAGCCAGCGCGGAGCCGCAATCGGTACACCAGTGCACCGGTTTGGAACCTTTGTGCAGGTGGCCGTTTTCAACGATCTTGGCCATGGAGCGGATGATGTTGGCTTCGGTGCCAAAATCCATGGTCAGGTAGGGATGTTCCCAGTCGCCCAGCACACCCAGACGGATGAAGTCGGTCTTCTGCGCTTCGATCTGGGTCTTGGCGTATTTGCGGCACTCGGCGCGGAATTCGGCAGCGGAAACCTTCTCGCCCGGCTTGCCGACCATGCCTTCCACTTTCAGTTCGATAGGCAGACCGTGGCAATCCCAACCCGGCACATAGGGGGAATCGAAACCGGAGAGGCCCTTGGACTTGATGATGATGTCTTTGAGGATCTTGTTGACCGAGTGACCGATGTGAATGTTGCCGTTCGCATAGGGGGGGCCATCGTGCAGAATGAAAGAAGGCTTGCCCGCTTTGGCGCGGCGAATAGCGCCGTAGAGATCCTGATCGTACCAACGTTTCAGCATGTTGGGTTCGCGCTTGGCCAGATCGCCACGCATCGGAAACTCGGTTTCCGGAAGATTCAGGGTGTGTTTATAGTCGCTCATCAGTCCTGGGTTCCCTTCTTTTCTAAAAGAGTGCTGGGTAAATTGAATTGTGGCAGCCCGAACCAGGCTCGGGCCGCCAGGGCATCTCGTTCGATCTGCTCTTTCAAGGCAGTGAAAGAGGCAAACTTCTGCTCTTCGCGCAGCTTGTGGCGAAGCAGCACCTTGACCTGCTGACCATATAGATCACCAGAAAAATCAAATAGATGTACTTCCAATCTGGCTTGTGTACCGCTCAAGGTCGGCCGTACACCCACATTGGCTACACCGGGGAAGGTCTTGCCGGAACATATCACTTCCACCGCAAACACGCCACCGACCGGGATCACCTGGCGCTTGAGGGCCAGATTGGCGGTGGGAAAACCTATGGTGCGCCCCAGCTTGTCGCCGTGGGCCACCCGGCCGCTGATGGTGTAGGGGCGGCCAAGCATCAGCTCCACCTCCGCCATCCGGCCCGCCTTAAGGGCTTCACGCACCAAGGTGCTGCTGACCCGCTGCCGTTCGAGCTGGAAGCTCTGGGTGCTGATCACCTCGAAGCCGAAGCGATGGCCCGCCTCCTCCAGCAGGTGGAAATCCCCTTCCCGCCCCTTGCCGAAGCGAAAATCATCGCCGACCACCAGATAGCGCACCCCGAGCTTCTCCACCAGCAACTGCTCGATGAAGGTCGAGGCCGCCTGCTCGGCAAAACGGTGGCTGAAACGCACGCAGAGCATGCGATCGATATGCAGCCCCTGCAGCGCTTCGTACTTTTCCCGCAACCGGCTCAGCCGGGCGGGCGCTGCCGTGCCGGCAAACAGTTCCAGCGGCTGCGGTTCGAACAGCATGACGCAGGCGGGCAATCCCAGCTGGGCCGCTTTCTCCTTGAGACGTGCCAATACCGCATGGTGACCCTGATGAACCCCATCAAAGTTGCCAATGGTTAATACACATCCCCGGTGACGGGGCTTGAGATTGTGAATGCCGCGAATAAGCTCCATCAGTGCCTTGTGCGTTGCTGCCATGGAAATCGGCGGATTATATATCAGGCAGCAGGCAGGGTCAGCCCTCATAGCCTGATTTCAACTATCCGGGCCCAATCACGCCCCCTGCGGCGCCATGAGGCACTATCCCCATGGCGCCGCAGGATCACGGCTACTGCTGCCCCGATTTAAGGTGACGCGGCCGAATGCCTAGCAGCAGCAACACCACGGCATAGACCGCAGCCCCCAGCGACAGCAGCATGGTCAGCTGCAAACTGGCCTTGCCCATGCTCCACGCCCCCCACTGGGCCAAATCCGGCGACAGATAGGCGAGCACACAGCCCATCAGCACGCTGGCGACCAGCAGCTTGAGGCAGAACACGCCAGTATGGCGGGAGGGACGATAGACGCTCTGCTGGTACAACCCCTTGAACAGCAAGGCCGCATTCAGAGTGCCCGAGCAGGCGGTCGAGAGCGCCAGCCCCACGTAACCGAGCGGGTAGATGAAGATGAGGTTGCAGACCATGTTGGCAATCATCGACATCACCCCGATCCGCACCGGCGTCTTGGTGTCCTGACGGGCGTAATAACCGGGGGCCAGCACCTTGATCAGCATCAGGGAGAGCAGACCGGTAGTGGAGGCCAGCAGGCTGGCGCTCGACATGCTCACTTCATGCAGGCCAAATTCGCCGCGCATGAACAGCACTCGCAAAATGGGCTCGCGCATGACCGCAATGCCTATCATGGCGGGCAGGCCGAGCAGCATCACCATCCGCACCCCCCAATCCATAGTGCGGGAGAAGTCCGCCGGATCGGCATCCACATGCTTCTTGGCCAGCGCTGGCAGGATCACGGTACTGATGGCCACCGCAAACAGCCCGAGGGGGAACTCCAGCAGGCGATCCGAGTAGTAGAGGTAACTGATGGCACCGGTCGCGAGGAAAGAAGCCAGCATGGTATTGACCAACAGGTTGATCTGGCTGACCGATACCCCGAACAGGGCGGGGATCATCAGGGTGCGGATCTTCACCACCCCAGGGTGATTCCATCCCCACTTGGGCCATACCAGCATGTTGATTTGGCGCAAAAAGGGGTACTGGAACAGAAACTGCACCAAACCGCCCAAAAAGACACCAATCGCCAGCGAGATCTCAGGTTTGTCCATCAGTGGCGCAATCCACCAGGCCGCCGCAATCATGGTGATGTTGAGAAACACCGGCGTAAACGACGAGACCGCAAAGCGGCCGAAGGTGTTGAGGATAGCCCCAGCCATGGCGGTAAAGGTGATGAACCAGAGGTAAGGGAAGGTGATTTTGAGCATCAGACTGGCGAGCTCGAACTTCTCGGCCGCAGGGCCGCCGTGCAGCCAGTCCCAGAACCAGCCCCAGCCAAACAGCGCGGTCAGCACACCAGACCCCAGCACACCGAGCAGGGTGACCACAGTCACTATGCCCCCCAGCGTGCCCGCAACCGCCGCCAGCAATTCACGCACCTCCCCCTCGTCGCCATTTTTCTTGTACTCCGTCATCACGGGAACAAAGGCCTGGTTGAAGGCACCTTCGGCGAACAGACGGCGCAGAAAGTTGGGAATGCGATTGGCAAAAAAGAAGACGTCGGCGGCCACCCCGGCACCAAGCAGATTTGCGATGACTACATCGCGAACCAAGCCCATTACGCGGGATGCCAGCGTCATTCCGGACACTATCATGCCGGATTTGATCAATTTCTTACTCAAGACGAGGCCTCTGGAACTGTCAGAATGAAAAGAATGCTGCTAGAATCGGCCGACAGTTTAACCGTCTCCCTACTGACACACCACCGGGAGGCGGTGTTTATTTGCACAAATCATTTGACAATATGTGGTTGGAAGGGCATATTTCCGGGCCTTTTCAATACACTCGCTAAGACAGTTTTAGGAGTTTTACCTTGGCTAACATCAAATCTGCTAAGAAGCGCGCTCTTCAGTCAGAAAAACGCCGTCAGCACAACGCCAGCCGTCGTTCCATGACCCGTACCTACCTGAAGAAAGTCATTGCTGCTATCGCCTCTGGCGACAAAGCTGCCGCGACTGCCGCTTTCGCTGTTGCTCAGCCGATCATGGATCGTATGGCGACCAAAGGCCTGATCCACAAGAACAAAGCTGCTCGTCACAAGAGCCGCCTGTCTGCCCAGATCAAAGCTATGGCTTAATCAGCGTCTGCTGATCAAAGCTGAAAAAACCGGCCTTAGTGCCGGTTTTTTATTTATCTGCGCTGCAATAAAGTCGATGCAGCAAACTGATCATTTCACGCACCTCATGGCTGCGCAGCGAATAGTAGACCGTCTGAGCCTCTTTGCGTGTCGTCACCAGCTCATCCCGCCGCAACAGCGCCAGATGCTGTGACAAGGCCGACTGACTCAATCCCAATCGCTCGTTGAGCTCCCCCACCGACAGTTCGCGCTCCAGCAACTGGCACAGAATAAACAGCCGCCGTTCGTTGGCCAGCGCCTTGAGCAAGGCCACCGCTTTACTCGCATTGGCTTCCATCTCTTCAAGTTGCATCATATCTCTCCTCTACCACTGATCGCCGATGATACGTGGTGACGGGTCGTTTTAAAACGACAGGGTGGCCGGCTGGATGGCGGAGAAGTTCTCCTGGCCGGAAAAGAGAAAGGTAAAATCGCTCTCACAGACCCGCTTCACCGCCGGATGCTGGATCATCCGCTCGGCGAAGATGACGTAATACTCCTCCATCAGATCCTGAGTTTCCCCGATCAGCATCACCCCCTCCCCCTCAAGGATCTCCTCCCGATAGATGGTGGGAGCCATGAAAATCCCCTGATTGAAGAAGCCAAACGCCTTCATCAAGGCGGCATCATCAAACTCGCCAAGAATGCTGGGGGAGACACCCTGCTGCTCGAACCACTGGGTCAGCTGACGCCCCATGGCGGTACGACGACCGGGGATCAGCAGCTTGCGCTCTTCCAGACAGGCTGGAAAGGGCTTTTCAGGCAGCGGCGCCTTGCAGAAGAAGCTGACGCCACAGCCGCCCAGCCGTTTGGAGAGCAGCCCCGCATGTTGGCTGGAGTCCACCGGACAGTCGGAGAGGATCATATCGAGCTTGTGCTCGCTCAGCTGCTCCAGCAGTAGTTCGTGGGTAGATTCAAAACAGCGCAGATGGATGGAGCCATCATTGGGGATGACAGAGAGCAGCACGCGGCTGGCAAGGCGCTTGGAGAGGGCATCGGCGATGCCAACGTCGAACAGGATCTGGCTCTCCTTGCGGTAGTTGACGATATCGAGCATCTCGTAGGAGAGGCTGAACATCTTGTCGGCATAACGAAACACCAGTTGACCCAGCTCGGTCGCCTCAAGGGAGCGCCCCTTGCGTTTGAGCAGCTTGCCACCGAGGCGCTGCTCCAGCAGCTTGATCTGGCCGGTGACGGTTTGCGGGGTCAAAAAAAGGGCTTCCGCTGCCTGGGTAACGGAGCCCTTCTTCTGAGTCATCCAGAAATAGTAGAGATGGTTGTAGTTAAGGTGTGACATCCGATGGGGTTCCCGCTTGACGCGGACTCCGGTAGCAGCTGAGTTCAACCGCCAGAATGTCATACATGTCGCTAACCGAGTCAACCTTGTTCGCGCCAAACTGCTCCATCAGAGTGGCCTTGAGGCGTGCCTTGTCCGGCATCCGGTCAGCGCAATAACGCTTGTTGGAGCGCTTGACCATCTCGCCAGCCCGGCTGCTTAGCGCCCGCTCGGAGAAGGTCTCGCCAAAGCGCGCCTTGGCCTGCTTGTCCCCCAGCAGCAGGGCACTGTCTACCACCCCGTTGAGATAGGCAGAGCAGTTCGCCGAAGTGGCGTCCTGCTTGCAATCCTCCAGCCCGCCGGCCCATGCCGCGGGGCTCAACAACAGCATCAACAACCCTGTATGCAGCTTCATAGTCCCTCCGTACTCTGTTCCCCTTCACCCTTGGGAAGGGCCATGCGCAAGGCCAGATAGCCGACTACCGCCGCCATGGTGGAGCCCACCAGGATCCCGAGGCGAGAGTAGCTGCCGTAATCCAGCCCACCGTGCTCGAAGGCGAGCGACGCGATAAACATCGACATGGTGAACCCGATGCCACAGAGGATGCTGACCGCAAAAATTTGCTTGAAGTTGACCCCGGGCGGCAACTGGGCGATGCCCAGCTTGACCGACAGCCAGCTGATGGTAAACACCCCGAGCGGCTTGCCGATAAACAGCCCCAGCATGATCCCCATGGGTACCGGACTCAGCAGGGAGGAGAGACCAATCCCCTCCAGCGATACCCCGGCGTTGGCAAAAGCAAACAGCGGCAGGATCAGATAGGCACTCCAGGGGTGCAGCTGATGCTCCAGATACTTGAGCGGCGAGGCGTAACGCTTGCCGTTAAGCGGAACCATAAAGCCCACCACCACACCCGCCAGGGTCGCATGGACGCCAGACTTCAGCACCGCAACCCAGAGCACCAGACCGACCAGCATGTAGAGGCTGATCCTGTCCTCACCACGACGATTCATCCAAAGCAGAGTGAGGGTTGCCAGAATACCGATGGCCAGCGCCTCCAGCGACAACTGCTGGGTATAGAAGAGCGCGATGATGATGATGACGCCGAGGTCATCCATGATGGCCAGCGCCAACAGGAATACCTTGAGGCTCACCGGCACCCGCTTGCCAAGCAGCGCCATCACCCCGAGGGCAAAGGCGATATCGGTCGCAGCCGGAATCGCCCAGCCAGCACGCGCCACTTCATCCGAATAGTTGAAAAAGGCGTAGATCAAGGCCGGAGCCAGCATGCCGCCCACCGCAGCGATGGCCGGGAAGGTCGCCTGAACCCGGGTCGAGAGCGCCCCCTCCAGCATTTCACGCTTCACTTCCAGACCAACCAGCAGGAAGAAGATCGCCATAAAGCCATCGTTGATCCAGAGCAGCAGCGGCTTGTTGATGTCGAGAGCCGCGATGCGCACCTGCACCGGCGTGTCGAGAAACGCCTGATACCCGCCAGCCAGCGCGGTATTGGCTAAAATCATTGCCAGCATGGCAGCCATGATCAGAATAATTCCGGAGGCGGCCTCCAGCTTCAGGAACTTTTTGATTACGTCACTCATGGTTAAATTTTCCACCGTATTGCTTTGGTTTGAGTCTATCTCCTGCAACAACCAATGGAAAATCGTTTCTTGCTGCTCAATACAACGAAAAAACCGAAGGCAAAATAGAACATACCTGCTATAAGCAGGTTTTTCCTCGTCTCTGGCTACCGTCTGATTAATCAATAAAATGAATTTTCAATTATTTAACTGCATAAAAAAGGCGCCCTGAGGCGCCTTGCTATCAGATGGCGACGGGCGCCTTGATGCCGGGATGGGGGTCATAACCCTCGATCTCGAAATCCTCGAACTTGTAATCGAAGATGGAGTCAGGTTTGCGCTTGATCACCAGGGTCGGCAGCGAGCGCGGCTCGCGGGATAGCTGCAGCGCTGTCTGCTCCATGTGGTTGGAGTAGAGGTGCACATCACCGCCGGTCCAGACGAAGTCACCCACTTCCAGATTGCACTGCTGGGCCATCATGTGGGTCAGCAGGGCGTAGCTGGCGATGTTGAACGGCAGGCCGAGGAACACATCGCAACTGCGCTGGTAGAGCTGGCAGGAGAGCTTGCCGTCCGCCACATAGAACTGGAAGAAGGCGTGGCAGGGAGCCAGCGCCATCTTGTCCAGTTCGCCCACATTCCAGGCGGATACGATGATACGGCGCGAATCCGGGTTGTGCTTGATGTCATCCACCGCCTTCTGGATCTGGTCGATGACAGACCCGTCAGCGGCAGGCCAGGAGCGCCACTGAGCACCGTAAACCGGCCCCAGATCGCCATTCTCGTCGGCCCACTCATCCCAGATGCTGACGCCATTTTCCTTCAGATAAGCGGTATTGGTATCCCCATTGAGGAACCAGAGCAGCTCGTGAATGATGGAGCGCAGGTGGCACTTCTTGGTGGTCACCAGCGGGAACCCCTCCGCCAGATTGAAGCGCATCTGATGGCCGAACAGGGAGACAGTACCGGTGCCGGTACGGTCAGACTTGACGGTCCCCTCATCGAGGATTTTCTGCATCAGGTCGAGATAAGCTCGCATTATTTCGCCTCCTTCACGGCATTACCGAACAACTGCGGACGCTTGTAGGCGGCCCAGATCATCAGGGCACCGGCGATAATCATCGGGGTGGAGAGGATCTGGCCCATGCTGATCTCCTGGAAGTAGAGACCGAGCTGGCTGTCCGGCTGGCGCACAAACTCCACCAGGAAGCGGAACAGTCCGTAGAACAGCAGGAACATGCCGGAGATGGCGCCGCGCGGCGGATTCTTGCGCCAGAACAGGTTGAGGATGATGAACAGCACCACCCCTTCCAGTGCGAACTGGTAAAGCTGGGAGGGATGACGCGGCTCGGGGCCGGCCTCCGGGAAGATGATGGCCCAGGGCACATCGGTGACCCGGCCCCACAGCTCGCCGTTGAGGAAGTTGCCAATCCGGCCAACACCGAGACCAAACGGAATGAGCGGTGCCACAAAATCGGCCACGGTGAAGAAGTGGCGCTTGGTCTTGTGGGCAAACCAGATCATCGCGGTGATCACCCCGATCAGCCCACCGTGGAACGACATACCGCCAGTCCAGATCTTGAACAGATAGGTGGGATCCGCGAGGAAGAGATCGAAGTTGTAGAACAGCACGTAACCGACACGGCCGCCGAGGATCACCCCGAGGAAACCGTAGAACAGCAGATCCGACACCTCGTTGCGGGTCCAGCCGCTGTTCGGTGCATCGGCGCGACGGCCGGCAAGCCACATGGCAAACGCGAAACCGAACAGGTACATGAGACCATACCAGCGTACCGATAGTGGTCCCAAACTGAATGCTACGGGATCAATCTGCGAGAAAACCCAATATCCATCGTGCTGCATATGCGGCCCCAGTCAAAATAAAAGCCGCATTTTCCGATCATTCGTCAGCAGGGACAAGGCATGATTATCAATCACTCTGTTTCGATTTATGACCGGCTCGCAGCAAACCGCCCAAACCATGCTCCTCCAGATAGCGGGCAAACAGGCCGCGCAGTACGTGGGGGTTGTCATGTTTGAGGCCATCGGCCATCAGTTCGGTCAACTCGCTCAGGGTGGATTGACGCAGCACGTACTTGATCCGGGCGATGTTGTGGGTATTCATACTGAAGCGGCGATAGCCCATGGCCAGCAGCAGCAACACACCAACCGGATCACCGGCCAGCTCGCCACACACCGACACCGGCTTCTGGTAACAGTGGGAAGCATCAACCAGCTGTTGCAGGGCGCGGATCACCGCAGGATGGAAGGCATCGTAGATGTTGGCAACCCGGGAATTGTTGCGATCTACCGCCAGCAGGTACTGGGTCAGGTCGTTACTGCCCACCGACCAGAAATCGATGAGCGGCGCCATCTCCGGCAAGATAAAGAGGGCGGAGGGCACCTCGATCATCACCCCGAGGCTGGGGTAGCGGATCACCGCATCGCGGCTCGCAGCCTCTTCCGACACCTCCCGCCACGCCTGATCCAGCAGACGACGGGAGGCCTTGATTTCACTGACGCTGCTGATCATCGGCAGCATGATGGCCAGATTGTCCAGCCCTTCGCTGGCCCTCAGCATCGCTTTGAGCTGCACCAGAAACAGTTCGGGGTGATCCAGGGTGATCCGGATCCCCCGCCAGCCAAGGAAGGGATTTTCCTCGACGATGGGGAAATAGGGTAACGGCTTGTCGCCGCCCACATCCAGCGTCCGCATGCAGACCGGCCGGTTGCGGTAGGTCTCCAGAATGCCGCGATAGCGGGCGGTCTGCTCCCACTCGGAGGGGAAGCTCTCCTGCAACATGAAGGGGATCTCGGTGCGATAGAGCCCGACCCCGTCCGCCAGCTGGTTGAGGGAGATCTCGGTATCGGCACTGAGCCCGGCGTTGAGCAGCAGGGAAACCTTGGTGCCGTCGGCCGTCTCGGATGGCAGGTTGTCGGCACTGCGCACCAGGGTATCGAGTGCCCGCTCTTCATTGAGCAACTGACGATACTCGGTCAGGATCACCTGATTGGGTTCGATGAAGAGATCGCCGCTGTAGCCATCGACGACCAGCATGCGACCGCCGATGTCGCCAAGAGGCAGATCCACCCCCATGATGGCGGCAACCCCCATGGCACGGGCCAGAATAGCCGCGTGGGAGTTGGTCCCCCCCTTGAGCGATACCACCCCGGTCAGATACTCGCGAGGTACTTCTGCCAGAATGGTGGCGGTCACCTCATCGGCAACCAGCACCACCGGCTCACCGATGGAGATATGTTCCGGTTCATTCTGCACCAGTCGGCTGATCAGCCGCTGGGCAATATCCTTCACGTCGGTGGAGCGCTCCTGCAGGTAGGGATCCTTCATCCCCTTGAACTGCTCGATCAAGCGATCGCTGATCAGCTTGACCGCAGATACCGCAGTCCAGTGCTCCTTGCTCACCTTGTTGCGAATGGGCTTGATATAGCCTGGATCGTTCAGCAGATGGAGGTAGATATCGAAAATCGCCACCGAATCCTGGCTGTAGCTCTCGCGAAAACGCAGCGCCAGACTCTCCAAGTCGTGACGCACTTCCTCAACCGCCAGCTCCAGCCGCGCCAGCTGGCTGGCATGGTCTTCATCCTTGCGCGGGGTAATGGACGAGAGCGCCTTGCGGGGCCGCCACACCCAGGCCTTAGCCATGGCAATGCCGCTGGCACCGGCAATACCGCGCAGCGGCTTGCTCCAGTCGGTCTTCTGCAACCACCCCTTGGCTTGCGCCTGAGCGATCCGCGCCGCCAGCTGGGCCGCCAGGGTGACCATGAAGGACTCTTCCCCCTCATCGAAGCGGCGGCTCTCCTTCTGCTGCACCACCAGAATGCCGACTACCTGACGCTGATGCATGATGGGAGCGCCGAGGAAGGAGCGGAAGGCCTCTTCGGCCACATCGGGCAGGAATTTGAAACTGGGGTGCGCGGGTGCATCGGCCAGGTTGATCAGCTCTTCCCGCTGACCCACCAGACCAACGATGCCCTGCTCGTAGGGCAGGGTCACCTTGCCAACCGCGGACGGGGCCAAGCCGTCGGTAGCCGCCAGGCGATAGCGGCGCACCTCGGGTTCCGAGACATAGACGGAGCAGCAGTCCACTGCCATGGCGTGCCGGGTCTGGCTCACCAATGCCTGCAAGGCCTGCTCGAGGGTATTGGCCTCGGCCATGCTCTCGACGATACGTCTCAGTTCCGTTAACAACTAATCTGTGCTCCTTAACGGGCGCGGTTGCGCCGCCCATCCTTCTTGTTGACCTGCACTGCCGGCACTGGCATCGCCAGCGGGGCAAACTCTTTCATGACCCGGCGGTAAACCTCCCGCTTGAACGAAACGACCTGACGCACCGGGTACCAGAAGCTGACCCAACGCCAGTCGTCAAATTCGGGATGGCCATGACAGCCGAACTGGATCCGCGACTCCTTGCCCGAATTCAGCTGTAACAGGAACCATTTTTGTTTTTGGCCAATACAGACCGGTGAACTGTCCCAGCGGACAAGACGTTTGGGTAAACGGTACTTTAGCCAGTTACGACTGGTGGCCATGATGGTCACATCTTCGGGCTTGAGGCCAATCTCCTCATACAGCTCTCGATACATGGCCTGCTCTGGCGTTTCACCATCATCAACCCCCCCCTGCGGAAACTGCCAGGAGTGCTGCCCATAGCGTTTAGCCCACAACACTTGTCCTTCACGGTTACAGATCACGATACCGACATTGGGACGAAATCCGTCGCCATCAATCACGTGATCACCTTATAAAGGCTGAATCTATAAGGAGATTGTTCCACATTCACTCCGTGGCAGCAAACAAGGAGTGAATCCCCTGTTTCATGAATAACTTTCAATTTCAAACATACTTATAAACAAATCCAAGGATCCGCGCCCCCAAGTTGCCCACCCAGGCTGTGCATAAAGCTGTTAGCAAACGGGTATATACAGTACTTTTTAACTGTGCGCGAAAAGTGCCCCTCCGTATCACCACGCGACATAAAATATAAAAAATCATTATTTTTTATAAGCTTGAGATAAAACAACTGGATCTAGATCCATGTTCCCCCAAGAGCCAGATCCATGATCCGGATTGTGAACAAGTTCAACTGCTCAAAGATCCACCGCGGCGAAATTATCCACAGGAGTGGCACAATATCTACCCCGTTTACCCTGTGAAAATGGGGTGGCATTCACAATTTTTTGTAACATATCAGCGACTCCAACCACTTTCATCCACTTATCCAAGATTTCTGTGGATAACTGTGTGTAACATCATGCACAAACCCTTGGACAACTATTTCGAGGTCAAACCAGACCTGGCTTACTGCTCGATAAAACAGACAAAATCCTTTAAAATCATCACGATGAGCTGATAGCCCCCAAATTCTCTGCATTTGATCTTATCCACTCAGGATCGGTTATAAAAACAGCGATCCTTCTCGGGATCCTCCCCTGTTAGAATATGGCGAGCAAGATGGAGCCAAACATGCCAAGCAATCCCCAATCCGAGCAGGAGTTATTGAGCCGCGCCTATGCCATGGCCGGCTTCACGCTAGCGCAGCTGGCCGCCGAGGCTGGCGTCGCTGTGCCCAAAGACCTGCGACGTGACAAGGGGTGGGTCGGTCAGTTGATCGAGCTGCAACTGGGGGCCAGCGCCGGGAGCAAGCCGGAGCAGGACTTCCCGGAGCTGGGGATCGAACTCAAGACGATCCCCGTGAATCCTCAAGGCAAACCGCTGGAGACCACCTTCGTCTGCGTTGCCCCGCTGATCGGCGTCAGCGGCCAGCGCTGGGAGGAGTCCAACGTGCGCAACAAGCTATCCCGGGTGCTCTGGATCCCGGTGGAAGGCAGTCGCGAGATTCCGGTTGGCGAGCGGCGGGTCGGCATGCCGCTGATGTGGAGCCCGAATGAAGAGGAAGATCGGCTACTGCGTCAGGACTGGGAGGAGCTGATGGACATGATAGTGCTGGGAGAAGTGGAGCAGATCAGCGCACGCCACGGCCAGGTGATGCAACTGCGGCCCAAAGCGGCCAACAACAAGGCGCTGACTCGTGCCATCGGCCGCGATGGTCAACCCATCATGACCCTGCCCCGCGGCTTCTATCTCAAGATCGACTTTACCCACAGTTTGCTGCAACGCTATTTTGCCTTGCCGACTTGATCTGCCTTATCAACATCTTTGTCATATGGTGGTATAAAAATAGACAGGAGCCATTTTTAACTCACAGACAAGGAGGCGTCATGCCACTGATCAAACAGTTTTTGAAGTCCAAGCCCGAGGTCAAGGTGACCTTTGCCGTAGAGAAAGAGGCGGCTGCAGGAGCGGAACAGGTGATGCTGATCGGCGAGTTCACCCAGTGGCAACCGGTCGAGCTGAAACGCATGAAGAGCGGCGAGTTCAAAGCCACCCTCAATCTGCCGACCGACGGCCCGGGTTACTTCGAATATTGCTACCAGCTCATCACACCGGCAGGGGAAACCCTCTACGAGAATGACTGGGCAGCGGACGACTATGTGCCAGGCCCCTTCGGGCGAGACAACTCGGTAGTTCGGGTCATCCAGTAACGGCTCCCAGATAGCCAATAGACGGATACAAAAAAGGCTCGCCATTGGCGAGCCTTTTCACTACCTGTCGAGCTATTTGCCGACATACCGACACCAATTCGAATCGAATTAGTTGAGCTTCTCTTTGATACGAGCAGCTTTGCCGGACAGGTTGCGCAGGTAGTACAGTTTGGCGCGGCGAACATCACCACGACGCTTCAGTTCTACACTGTGGATCAGCGGAGAGTGAGTCTGGAATACACGCTCAACACCTTCGCCGTTGGAGATCTTGCGAACGGTGAAAGCAGAGTGCAGACCGCGGTTACGCTTGGCAATAACGATGCCTTCGAAAGCCTGCAGACGCTCTTTACCACCTTCTTTAACACGAACTTGAACACGTACAGTGTCGCCCTGGGCAAAAGCCGGGATGTCGGTACGCAGTTGCTCTTGTTCAAGCTGCTGAATAATCTTGCTCATTGTCTTTCCTTACCTAGGATAAACTGAAAACTCTACTTAACGCTGTCACGCACTTCGCGGACATACTCGGCAAGAAGTGATTCTTGCTCGTCAGTCAGAGCTAGGTTGTTAATAAGTTCCGGCCTTCTTTGCCAGGTTCGTCCGAGCGACTGCTTGAGACGCCAGCGTCGAATCACTTCGTGATTGCCGCTTGTCAGCGCCTCGGGCACCGCCAATCCATCCAACACCTCCGGCCGAGTATAGTGGGGATGATCCAGCAAGCCATCCGTAAAGGAGTCTTGCTCGGCACTGGCCTGATCGCCCAAAACCCCGGGGACCAGACGCGAAACCGCATCGATCAGGGTCATGGCAGGCAACTCGCCACCACTTAACACGTAATCCCCGATAGACCACTCTTCGTCGACTTCGGTTTGTATCACGCGTTCATCGATACCTTCGTATCGACCGGCTACCAGAATCAGTTTCTGATTCGTCGCCAACTCGGTTACGCCAGCTTGAGTCAGCTTGCGTCCCTGAGGAGAGAGATAGATGACTTTCGCCCCGTCTCCCGCCGCTTGCTTGGCTGCATGAATCGCGTCACGCAGCGGCTGAACCATCATTAACATGCCGGGCCCACCACCATAAGGACGATCATCGACCGTACGGTGTTTGTCGTGGGTAAACTCCCGGGGGTTCCAGCACTCAATCTGCAGCAGGCCACTCTTGACGGCCCGACCCGTTACCCCGTGCTCGGTAATGGCTCGGAACATTTCAGGGAAGAGGCTAATAACCCCAATCCACATAAGAAACCTCCGGCACCCGTGTTAGCGCGGGAAACTAGAAACCAGGATCCCAATCAACTTCGATTGTTCGAGCAGTCAGATCAATATTCTTGATCACCTGCTCTTCCAGGAACGGAATCAACCGCTCCTTTGCACCAAAGGCATCTTTTACATTGGCCTCAACCACCAACACATCGTTGGAGCCGGTTTCCATCAATTCGGTCACCTTGCCCAGATCGTATCCCTTAGTGGTCACCACGGAGCAACCAATCAGGTCACGCCAGTAGAACTCACCTTCAGGCAACGCAGGCAACAGATCGGCGGGTACACCAATCTCGACATTGGTCAATGCCAGGGCATCTTCGCGCACATCGATACCATCGAGTTTGCAGATCAGACCCTTGTTGTGACGTTTCCAGGATGAAACCCGGATTTCACGCCACGCCCCGTTCTGATTAATCAGCCAGGGGTTGTAATCGAAAATCGCTTCGGCAACATCGGTGAAGGAGTTCACTTTAAGCCAGCCCTTGATGCCATAAACGGTACCCAGGGTGCCCAGAACTACAGGTTTTTCCACCTTAACTCCTTACCGTTGGGCTGATTAAGCAGCTTTTTTAGCGTCTTTGATCAGCTTGGCAACGCGGTCAGAAACAGCGGCACCAGTAGCAACCCAATGCTCGATACGAGCCAGGTCCAGGTTCAGCTTTTCAGCTTGACCAGCAGCAACCGGGTTGAAGAAACCAACGCGCTCGATGAAGCGACCATCACGGGCGCAACGGCTGTCAGAAACTACTACCTGGTAGAACGGACGCTTTTTCGCGCCACCACGTTGTAAACGAATGGTTACCATATCGTCCTCATTAACATCTAATGAACAAGGCCCGCAAACACGCGGACCCTAGCTTAAAATAAGCCGCGTAATTCTACTTGGATTCGTAATAATTGCAACCAAGCCAGCCATTTTTTGCGCAGAGCTGCAATGAAAAGGGGCCTGCCGCAGCAGACCCCCATCAACACGCAGGCCGGATCAGAACGGGCCGCGACCGCCACCGAAACCGGGGGGCATCATGTTCTTCATCTGGCTCATCATCTTGCGCATGCCGCCTTTACCGGACATTTTCTTCATCATGCGCTGCATCTCGGTGAACTGCTTGAGCAGCTTGTTCACATCCTGCACCTGCATGCCGGAACCTGCGGCGATACGGCGTTTGCGGGAACCCTTGATGAGATCGGGGTGGGCACGCTCCTTGGGCGTCATGGAGCTGATGATGGCCTCCATTCGCACAGTGAGCTTGTCATCCATCTGATCTTTCACGTTATCCGGCAGCCCGGACATGCCGGGCAGCTTGTCGAGCATCCCCATCATACCGCCCATGTTGCGCATTTGGGCCAGCTGCTCGCGGAAATCTTCCAGATCGAAACCCTTGCCGCTCTTGACCTTGCTGGCCAGCTTGGCCGCTTTCTCTTTATCGACGTTGCGCTCGACCTCTTCAATAAGAGAGAGCACATCGCCCATACCGAGGATGCGGGAGGCAAGACGATCCGGGTGGAACGGCTCCAGCGCATCGGTTTTTTCGCCCATACCGATAAACTTGACCGGCTTGCCGGTGATGTGACGTACCGACAGCGCGGCACCACCACGGGCGTCGCCATCCGCCTTGGTGAGGATCACACCGGTAAGCGGCAGCGCTTCGTTGAACGCCTTGGCGGTGTTGGCGGCATCCTGACCGGTCATGGCATCCACCACGAACAGGGTCTCGACCGGCTTGATGGTGGCATGCAGATCCTGGATCTCGGCCATCATCTCGCTATCAACGTGCAGACGACCGGCAGTATCGACGATCACCACGTCATAGAATTTCTTGCGCGCCTGATCGATGGCGGCGGTGGCGATATCGACCGGCTTCTGGCTGGCATCGCTTGGGAAGAAGTCGACACCGATGTCATTGGCCAAGGTTTCCAGCTGTTTGATCGCCGCCGGACGATAGACGTCGGCACTGACTACCAGCACCTTCTTCTTGCTGCGCTCTTTGAGCAGCTTGGCCAGTTTGCCAACTGTAGTGGTCTTACCGGCACCCTGCAGACCGGCCATCAGGATGATGGCGGGCGGCTGGGCAGCCAGGTTGAGCTGTTCGTTGGCCTCACCCATTACGGTGACCAGTTCACCGTGCACAATCTTGATGAATGCCTGGCCCGGGCTCAGGGATTTGGCCACTTCCTGCCCGACTGCGCGCTCTTTGACACGCGCCACGAAATCACGCACGACCGGCAGG
The DNA here is from genome assembly GCF_040908345.1 of Aeromonas sp. R3-1. Lineage (NCBI taxonomy): Bacteria > Pseudomonadati > Pseudomonadota > Gammaproteobacteria > Aeromonadales > Aeromonadaceae > Aeromonas > Aeromonas sp. R3-1. Next base: position 17,021 of record NZ_JBFODN010000144.1, on the reverse strand, counting down.
GCGACATCCGCCTCGAGCAGCGCCATGCGGACTTCACGCAGGGTTTCCTTGATATTGTCTTCGGTCAGGCGACCACGGCCACTGACATTGCGCAAGGTGCGCGAGAGTCGTTCAGTCAAATTCTCAAACATGACGGATTCCGGTTCTTGGCGTAATAAATTGGGGGCATTATAACCCAGAGCGGGCGCGAGGACGATTATTCACCGCACCGCAGCAGCAGGGACCTTCTCCCTATATATGGGCAGATCAGCCGTTGCACAACTGGCGAGCACTTCTCGTGCAAGGTATACTGCCCCTCTTACCCTCAAAAGCTTGTGCAACAACGACCTGGTTATGATCGTAATCTCTGTTCTGGCCCTGGCGTTTTATCTGCTGGCCATCATCGCCTCCCTGCATCTGTTACTGAGCGCCAAGCCGGTGGGACAGCGCTCCCTGTTTGCCTGTATCGGATTGGCCCTGATCGCCCACGCCAGCGCCCTCGGTTCAGAGGTATTGCAGAGTTACGGCCAGAACCTGAGCATGCTCAACGTTGCCTCGCTGGTCAGCCTTATTATCAGTTGCTTCATGACTTGCGTAACCCGCCGCTTCAACGGCTGGATCCTGCTGCCGGTGGTCTACAGCTTCTCGGCCCTGTTGCTGGCTGCCAGCGCCTTGATCCCGGGTCGCTACATAACCCATCTGGAGGCCCACCCCCAGCTGCTGCTGCACATCGGCCTCGCCCTGATGGCCTACTCGGTATTGATGATCGCCTGTCTGTTTGCGCTGCAGCTCGCCTGTCTGGACAAGCAGCTTAAATCTCGAAAAATCAGCAACCTGCCAGCCATGCCGCCACTGATGACAGTGGAAAAACGGCTGTTCCAGTTGATCTCTGCGGGGGTGCTGCTGCTGACACTCTCCATCGCTTCCGGCCTCTTCTTCCTCGAAGATATGTTCGCCCAGGGCAAGTCTCACAAGGCAGTGCTCTCCATCCTGGCATGGTGTGTTTACGTGTTGCTGCTGTGGGGTCATCACACCTATGGCTGGCGCGGCCGCAAAGTCATCACACTCAGTCTGATCGGCAGCTTCATCCTGACTCTTGCCTACTTTGGCAGCCGCTTCGTCAAAGAAGTGCTGTTGAGCTGACACCTATACTCTTTTAGCCATACCATCCAACAGGAGCCCTTTTTGGACAGCATCTCAACGAGTACATTACTGATTGTTCTCGTTATCTTGATCCTTCTTTCCGCCTTTTTCTCCAGTGCCGAAACCGGCCTGATGTCCATCAACCGCTACAAACTGCGGCATCTGGCACAGACCAAACACAAAGCCGCACGTCGCGTCGAGCAACTGCTCGCCCGCCCCGATCGCCTGCTGGGGCTGATCCTGATCGGCAACAATCTGGTCAATATTCTCGCCTCCGCCATCGCCACCATCGTCTGTATCCGGCTGTTTGGTGATCTCGGGGTCGCCATCGCCACCTTCGGGCTGACCCTGGTGGTACTGGTATTCGGTGAAGTGACCCCCAAGACCCTGGCCGCCATGTTTCCGGAGAAGATCGCCTATCCCGCCTCCTGGATCCTCAAGGGGCTGATGGTGCCGCTCTCACCGCTGGTCTGGCTGATCAACGGCATCACCAGCGGCCTGCTCAAGATGCTGAAGATCAATCCTAACAAGGATGACTCCCTCAACACCGAGGAGCTGCGCACCATCGTCAATGAGGCGGGTAACCTGATCCCCCAGCGTCATCAGGAGATGCTGCTGAGCATTCTGGATCTCGACAAGATGCTGGTCGAGGACATCATGGTGCCGCGCAGCGATATCTACGCCATCGACATCAACGACGACTGGAAGAGCATCCAGCGCCAGCTGGCCCACTGCGCTCACACCAAGATCCTGCTCTATCGCGACAATATCGACGACGTTGTCGGATTTTTACACGCGCGCGATGCCCTGCGGCTGGTAGCTAGGGACCAGTTCAACAAATCGAGTCTGTTGCGGGAAGTGGACGAGATCTACTTCATTCCGGAAGGAACGCCGCTCAACGTGCAGTTGGCCAAATTCCAGCGCAACAAGGAGCGAATTGGCCTGATCGTCGACGAATACGGCGATATTCAAGGTCTAATCACTCTGGACGATATTCTGGAAGAGATCGTCGGCGACTTCACCACCTCCATGACGCCAGCGCCGAGCGACGAGATCCATCCCCAGTCAGATGGTTCTTATCTGGTCGAAGGCTCAGCCAATATTCGTGAACTAAACAAGGAGATGAACTGGCATCTGCCCATCGACGGCCCGCGTACCCTCAACGGTCTGATCCTCGAATATCTGGAGGAGATCCCCCAGCCCAACATCGGGATCCGGCTGGCCGGTTATCCTATCGAGATCCTCGATGTGGAGAACAACATGGTGAAGATGGCGCGGATCATGCCGGCATCATACCGAGCGGAGTCGGATTCGCAAGATTGAAAAAGGGCTGCCACTGGCAGCCCTTTTCTATTGCTCATCGTCACTGTTCATCTTCATCATCCGGCTCCAGCACCAGCGTCGGGATCAACTCGCCAAACACCCTCTGTAGCTCGTCACGGTTGGCCAGCAGGTCTTGCAGCGTATAGCTGTCCATCACCGCCAGAAACGCATCCATCGCCTCTTTCAGCGCACTCTTGAGCAGACAGACAGAGACGATGTGGCAAGCGGGCGAGCCGCAGTCAATGCCGTCCAGATTGCCTTCCAGCGCCCTGATCACCTGCCCGATATTGATGGTGGCGGGATCGCAAGCCATACGAATACCGCCATTCTTGCCCCGCTGGGATTGCAGATAGCCCAGCTTCACCAGCTGATTGACCACCTTCACCATGTGGTTGCGGGAAACGCCATACAGGGCCGATACCTTGGCAACGCTCGACAACTCCCCTTCCGGCAGGGTGGCAAGATAGAGCAGGGCTCTCAATCCAAAATCTGTATAACTGGTTAGTCTCATAAAACCTGATTAGCGCGATGCGAAAAGTGGAGTATTGATTCAAATCAAATAAACATCTAGGATGCCACTTATTAAATGACATTTTATATGTTCAATTAGAACGAGGCCCCTATGCTAGATCAAACCACCGTTGCCGTCATCAAAAGCACCATTCCGCTGCTCGAATCGGCAGGCCCTGCCCTCACCCAGCACTTCTACCAGCGGATGTTCAGCCATAACCCGGAGCTGAAAGATATCTTCAACCTGGCCCACCAACGCAGTGGCGGCCAGCCGCTGGCCCTGTTCAATGCAGTCGCCGCGTATGCAAAGAATATCGACAATCTGGGAGCGCTCGCCGGTGCGGTCGAGCGGATTGCGCACAAACATACCGGATTCCTGATCCAGCCGGAACAATATCACATTGTAGGTAGTCATCTCTTGGCCACGCTCAAAGAATTGGGCGGAAGTGCGGTCACCGACGAGGTGCTGGAGGCTTGGGGCAAGGCGTATGGCGTGCTGGCCGACATCTTCATCGGCCGCGAGCGGGAGATCTATCAGGAGAAGGCCAATCAGGATGGCGGCTGGCAAGGTACCCGCACCTTCATCATCAAGGAGAAGCGAGCCGAGAGCGCCCTCATCACCTCCTTCCTGCTGACGCCGGAAGATGGCAAGCCAGTGTTGGCCTTCAAACCGGGCCAATACCTCAGCATCAAGCTGGTTCACCCCGAGCTGGAATATCAGGAAATCCGCCAGTACTCCCTCTCCGATGCCCCCAACGGGCAGGACTACCGCATCAGCGTCAAGCGTGAACCGCAGGGTCAGGTCTCCAACCTGCTGCACGATCACCTGCAGGCGGGTGACAAGATCGAGGTGATGCCCCCTACCGGCGATTTCTACCTGAAAGCCGACAGCCAGACCCCGGTGGTACTGCTCTCAGCCGGTGTCGGCGTGACACCGATGATGAGCATGCTCAACCAGCTGCTGGCGAGCGGCCATCAGGCAGAGATCACCTGGCTGCACGCCTGCGAACAGGGCGCTGTACACGCCTTCCGGGAGGATATTAAGCAAAAATCCCGCCAGCATCCCAACTTGCTGAGCCGGGTCTGGTATCGGGAGCCGGAGGCCAGCGATGTACAGGGTGAAGATTACGACTTGGCCGGCACCATGTATCTGACTGTGGTGAAGGAGCGCATCACGCCAGAGGCCCACTACTACTTCTGTGGCCCTGTCGGCTTCATGCAAGAGATCAGGCGGCAGCTGCTGGCGGCTGGAGTACCAACGGGGCAGCTCCATTACGAAGTTTTTGGCCCCCACCAAGATCTCTAAGGCGCGGGCAGCCATATAACAGAGGGAGGTTCCGGCCTGTCATGGCACGGCGGCTGGAACCGGACCCACAGGTGCTGATCTGTGGGTCATTTTTTTTGGATCAGTGCATCGCCTTGGCGCGGGCCACCACGTTGGCCGGCATCCGGTTGCCAAGACGGTTGAGCAGACTCGCCGCCTTCTGGTGCAGCGCCTTGTCACCGATGACGGAGCCATGGAGCCAGCGATAGGCGTCCTCATAATCGAGCGGACTGCCCATCCCCTGCAGCAGCATCTCGACCCACTCGATGCGGGCCCGCAGAAAACCGAGGCTGGCCGCCTCGCGCATCAGGGTCTCGGCTCGCACCAAATCCTTCTGCACCAAAGTTCCTTTCCAGTAGTAGCGGCCCAACTGCTCCAGCGCTGGCGCCAACCCCTGATTGGCCGCCTCCCACATATATTGCACCCCGAGTTCGGCATTGGATTTGGTACAGACCCCCCACGCCAGCATATCCCCCCAGAGGAATTGATAGGCCGGGATCTTCATCACCGAGGCGCGCGCTTCGATATCCTGAGTCAGCTGACAGCGATCCTGTTTAACCTGAGTGAGGTGGCGCCCCTGCTCAATCCAGTTGAGCAGCTCGTCCTGACGATAGAGCGGCACCGCCTGCAACTCGCCTGCGGCCAGAGGTGCGGGAGGCGCCACCACAGCGGCAGGCTCAACCGGTTTTGGCAGCGGCGCGGCCCCCTCGCCACTGCTGGCAACGGGTGTGACCGGCTCGGCCGGAAGCAAGACGGGGACTGCCTCAGAGGGCGCTGGCGTAGCAGCAGAGACAGGGGCCGTTGCCACCGCAGCACTGCTTGCGGTCGGTGCCGATGCACTTGCTGCAGGCACATCGCTCGATACGGCAGCCGATACCGCCTCGGCACCATAGAGGGGCGCGGTGAATGCACCGACAAGAACGAGAAGGGTAAGGGGTTTCATCATAAGGATCTCCTGCTGCACTCTGTTATCGGCACCAAGCCCCATCCCCTTAGCCTGCCGGGCGGTTCCCATTAATACAAAAGGGAGCCGAAGCTCCCTTGTTGGCACGGTTGACCCGCTTACTTGACGAAATCGACACCCAGCTGGATATCGGCTTTCAGGGTAGCCAGCATGCCTTCCATCGCTTCCTGCTCGAAGGCGCTCAGCTTGCCGTAATCCAGTACAGTTTCGACGCCGTTCTTGCCCAGCAGTACCGGCTGCGCGAAGAAGGTGGCGTGCTCGCCGTTGCCTTCCACGTAGGCACACTCGACAACGTTGGCTTCGCCCTGCAGACCCTTGATGAGGGAGAGACCAAAACGGCAAGCCGCCTGACCCATGGAGAGGGTTGCGGAACCGCCACCAGCCTTGGCTTCAACCACTTCGGTACCGGCATTCTGGATGCGCTTGGTCATGGCTGCAACTTCTTCAGCAGTGAAGGAGGCACCTTCAATCTGGGAGAGCAGCGGCAGGATGGTGACGCCACTGTGACCACCGATCACGTTGACGCGTACCTTGTCGATGTTCAACCCTTTGGCAGCGGCCACGAAGGTCTCGGCGCGGATCACGTCCAGGGTGGTGACACCGAACAGGCGACGCTTGTCATAGACACCGGCTTTCTTCAGCACTTCGGCGGCGATAGCCACAGTTGTGTTGACCGGGTTGGTGATGATGCCGATCAGTGCTTTCGGGCAAGTGGCCGCGCACTTCTCGACCAGATTCTTGACGATACCGGCGTTGATATTGAACAGGTCGGAGCGATCCATCCCCGGCTTGCGTGCCACACCGGCGGAAATCAGCACCACATCGGCCCCAACCAGCGCAGGAGTCGGATCTTCACCGCAGAAGCCCTTGATGGCGACGTCGGTAGGAATATGACTGAGGTCAACGGCCACACCCGGAGTAACCGGGGCGATGTCATACAGGCTCAGCTCGGAGCCAGCCGGCAGACGGTTTTTCAACAGCAGAGCGAGGGCTTGACCGATGCCACCAGCGGCACCCAGAACGGCAACTTTCATGATCAACTCCATGTTTAAGCGTAGGTTTAAGGTTGTTTGTTGTTGTGCGCCCAACCTTAATGGATCCCCCCATAAAAAACAATCTGATAACAGTTGCAGTCACGGGTTCTGTGAGCCACGAAACATGCGGGAGCAAAAATTGGAGGGAAATACAAAAAGTTGGAGGAGAAGCACAGTTTTTCTGCACTTCTCCTTACCATAAAGAGGTAGATCTGAGGGTCTCAGGATTGGAATGCCAGCGCCCGTTTTTCACACCAGCGAAAACCAATTGTTAACAATCCGTTCATCGCCAGATAAAGCCCACCAGCCACCCCGAACACAGCCAGGGTATCGTAGGTCTGGGCGTTCAACCCCTGCGCCAGCCCCATGATGTCCATGATGGTGATGGTACTGGCGAGGGAGCTCCCCTTGAGCACCAGAATCACCTCGTTGGAGTAGGCAGGCACCAGATGACGGGCGGCATGGCGCACCTTCATCCACAAGGTCTGGCGGCCGTTAAAGCCAAGCGCACGACACGCCTCTACTTCACCGGCCGGGATGGCATCGAGCGCCCCCTTGAACAACCGGGTAGAGTAAGCCGCCGTGTTGAGACCCAGCGCCAGCACGGCGCAGAACCAGGGCTGCTTGAGCAGCGGCCAGAGCGGGCTGGCTTTCAGCCACTCAAACTGACCCGGCCCGTAGTAAATCAGGAAGATCTGAATGAGCAGCGGCGTACCGGTAAAGAGCAGCACCCACAGCTGCACCAGCTGGGTCGCCACCGGCAGGCGCAGCTCCAGCACCCAGGTCATCAGGGCCGCCAACACAATCCCCAGCAGCAGACTGAACAGGGTCAGCTCCAGCGTGGTGACCAGACCGCCCAGCAACGTAACGAGATACTCTTGCATCGGTTATCCTCCGTAGCGGCGGGTGTAGCGGGCAGCCAGCCCGAGGCCGTACTCGCTCACCAGACTGATAGCCAGATAGATGAGGGCCGCAGCGGCATACCAGGTGAAAGGCTCATAGGTACTGGCCGAGGCCATCTGCGCCTGACGCATCATCTCGTTGACCCCGATAAGCGACACCAGCGCGGTATCTTTCAGCAATACCAGCCACTGGTTGCCGAGGCCCGGCAAGGCGTGGCGCCACGCCTGCGGCAACACGATGCGAAAAAAGATGTGGCTCTTGCTCAAACCCAGCGCCAGCGCCGCCAGCCGTTGACCTGAAGGCACCGCATTGAGCGCCGCCCGCAGGGTCTGGGTCGCATAGCTGGCGAACAGCAGGGAGAGCGCCAGCACGCCACAGGCGAACGGACTGAACTCCACATACTCGCCAGTGATAAGGAACAGCACCTGGGTCGAACCGAAGTAGATGAACAGCACCACCAGCAACTCGGGCAGGCCACGGATCAGCGTGGTCAGAGTGGCCACCGGCCACACCAGCGCACGCTGTTTGCTGAGCTCGGCGGCACTGAACGCCAGTGCCAATACCATGCCCCCGACCAGTGATGCCAAGGCCAGCCCGAGGGTCATCCAGGCTGCATCCAACAACAGGCTCAACATGGCTTACTGCGCGAAGTATTTGTCGAAAATTTTCTGATAGGTGCCGTTGGCCTTTATCTCGGCCAGCCCCTTGTTCAACTGGGTCAGCAGCTCCTGATTGCCCTTGGCGACCGCGATGCCAAAGCCGGTACCGAAGTACTTGGCATCGGTCACCGGCGCACCCACCACCGCATACTCCTTGTGCTGCTTCAGCCAATCGGCAGCAACGGCGGTATCGGCAAAGACACCGTCGGTACGGCCATTCATCATGTCGAGGAAGGCGCTCTGGTAGCTGGCGTACGGCACGGTCAGCAGACCCTTGCTCACCCAGTTATCCACCAGATAGGACTGGTGAGAGGTACCGTTCTGCACACCGACAGTCTTGTCGACCATCTCTTCCGGCCCCTTGAAGGCCCCTTTCTTGGCGACGAATACTGCCGAGTTCTCGTAATAGATGTCGGAGAAATCGACCTGAGCGGAGCGCTCCGGGGTCACGTCCATGGCGGCGATGGCGGCATCATAGCGACGGAATTTGAGGCTGGGGATCAGGCTGTCAAAGGCCTGGTTGTGGAAGCTGCACTCCAGCTTGGCCTGCTCGCAGATGGCGCGGGCCAGATCGATGTCAAAACCCTGAAACTCGTTCTTGTCATCCAGGTATTCGAACGGCGCGTAGGTGGCCTCGGTGGCGAACTTGATCTCTTTGGCCATGACGGAGGTACTCAACAGGCCCATGACAGCAACCAACAACAGACTCTTTTTCATGACAGCTTCCTTATCGATTCAATATCAATGCATCAAGAATTCGGCAAACCGGCTGGTTTGCGGGGATTGGAAAATGGCAGCGGTGCCGGATTCGATGATCCGCCCCTTCTCCAGATAAATCACCTGACTGGCCACCTTGCGGGCAAAGTCGACCTCGTGGGTCACCACCACTTGGGTAATGCCGGTCTGGCTCAGGTTGCGGATGATCTCGGCCACCTCCTTGGTGATCTCGGGATCGAGGGCAGCAGTCGGCTCGTCAAACAGCAACACTTCCGGGTCCATCATCAGAGTACGGGCAATGGCCACCCGCTGCTGCTGACCGCCGGAGAGACGTGCCGGCCAGGCATCGCGCTTGTCGGCCAGTTGCAGCTGGGCCAGCAGATAGGCCCCCTTCTCGATGGCGGCCTCCTTGCTCATGCCAAGCACCTTGACCGGCGCTTCAATCAGATTCTCCATCACAGTGAGATGTGGCCAGAGATTGTACTGCTGGAACACCATGCCCACCTTGCGACGCAGCAGTTGGGACTGGCGGTTGAATTCGGCAGCTGAGAGGGAGATCGGGAAAGAAAATTCACTTTCGCCAATCCGCAGAACACCCGCATCCGGGGTATCCAGCAGGTTCATCATCCGTAGCAGGGAACTCTTGCCAGCACCGCTCGGGCCCAGCAACACCAAGGTTTCACCGGGGGATGTCCGAAAGCTGACCTGTTGCAGAACCGGCACCTTGTGCCAGGACTTCTCGATACCTATTAATTCAATACCCATACAGCCCAATTGAATAAGTTTTCAAAATTTCATCCCGATTCTATCCCTAATAAAGGTTGATGCAAGCCATTTTTGAATCAATATGCAGAACAAGCGCCGCTTCCTTGCAAAAAACGGCATATGAATGCAAAATGGCCCCGCTGTTCGTATCTGCCGCCTGTATCGCACAGGCCGCCACACCTCCTCATTCGTGAGACCAAGATGAAACACAACGACAAGCAAGAAAAACTGGCCAAGGCCTTTAAAGCCTTGCTGAAAGAAGAGCGCTTTGGCTCCCAGGCAGAAATCGTCACCGCCCTGCAAGAGCTGGGCTTCGAGAACATCAACCAGTCCAAGGTATCGCGCATGCTGAGCCGCTTCGGCGCCGTTCGCACTCGCAATGCCAAGATGGAGATGGTCTACTGCCTGCCGGTGGAACTGGGCGTGCCCACCACCTCCAGCCCGCTCAAGAATCTGGTGCTGGACGTCGATCACAACGGCGCACTGGTGGTGATCCACACCAGCCCGGGCGCAGCCCAGCTGATCGCCCGCCTGCTCGACTCCCTCGGCAAGGCAGAGGGGATCCTCGGCACCATCGCCGGTGATGACACCATTTTCATCACACCGACCAGCGATACCGATATCGAAGAGCTCTACCTCTCCGCCCTCGAGCTGTTCGAACAGACCCCGTAATGGTGGCCACCGCGTCATAGCGGCCACACCAGAACGAAAAATCCCGGCCAAGGCCGGGATTTTTGTTTTCTGCAGCTTCGTCAGGCGGGCTTATTTGCCCTGCGCCATCAGAAAACCTTCCGATGGGGCGAAGAAAGCCGCGCCGGTCACCGCCTTGGTAAAGCGCAACAGGTGATCGAAGTGGCTGCCCTCTCCCTTGTACATGCTGGCCAGCATGGCGTTGAAGTGCTGCGGTGTGCGGCAGCAGGAGATGAAGTAGAGTCCCTGCTCGGTCATGGTGCCCCAGGGCATGCTCTGGCGCAGGATCTCCATAGACTCCCCTTTCGGCGTCTTGAGGTTGACCCGCTTGATGTGGGCGGTCAGCGGTTTGGCGGCAGACTCATACTCGATGTTGTCGGGCTTGGTGCGACCGATAATGTCTTCCTGCTCTTTTTGCGCCAGCTTCTCCCAGTCGCTCATGGCGTGTACCCAGCGCTGGACATGAATGTAGGAGCCACCGGCAAACTCGCCCTCGGCCAGCAGCGCCACTTCGGCGCGATGCTCATCCTGCGGGTTCTCGGTGCCGTCGACGAAACCGGTCAGGTCACGGCAATCCAGATTGCGGAAACCGCGCACCTCTTCGGCCAGCTCAACCACGCCAGCCAGCAGCGCCATCACGCGGTGACCGGCGTGATGCAGCACGTCCACCCGATCGGCACGCAGCTGAATGAAGAGATCAAACGGGGTGTTGGGGGCTTCCTGACCGTTGGCGGATTGCGCCATAAAGCTGCGGAACTGGGGCGGACGGGCGGCAGGGTAGAGACCATCCCAGGCATCGGCGCCAACGGCAACCAGACCGCTGAAACCGGCATCAGGGAAATCGGCGGCGACCGCCTGCCACAAGGCGGGCAGTTTGGCCAGACGGCCGACTAGTTCGGCGGCATCGCCGGTACGATTGAACATCAGATAGAGGGCGTGCAGATTCGGCTCTGCGCAGATCCCGGCTTGGGCTTTCATATATCTCTCCCCTGAATAGGCGTTAGCGTTACGGGCTATTTGCGTTGCGCGATTATAAACCAGAGTGAATCCAGTTCTTTGATTTCACGACGATATCACGCGTTCAGGGCAAAGGGGCAAACAACACCAGCACATGGGGAGCGACCTTGATCCGTGCTCGCATCCCTTCAAGGGGCTCGCCAATGCTCGCCTCCAGCTGCAGATCGCCACACTCGAACAGCACCCGGCAGTGGTGGCCGAGGAACTGCTGCTCCACCACCTTGAGCTCCCCATCTGCGGCGCTCTCCAGCAACAACTGCTGGGGTCTGAGCATCAGCTGCAACTGCTCACCCACCGCCCGGCCATGAGGCTCACTGCCACAAATGACCCCGAGTGCCGTCTGTACACAGTGGCTGTCCACCACCTCGGCGGCCAGATAGTTGACCCCGCCGAGAAACTCCGCCACGAAACGGTTTTGCGGGCGGCGATAGAGCTGCTCCGGCTGCCCCACCTGTTCGATGTGACCGGCGCGAAACAACGCCAGCCGATCGGCGAAGGCAAACGCCTCCTCCTTGCTGTGGCTGACGAAGATGGCGCCGATCCCCTGCTGCTTGAGCAGGGCGCGGATCTCGAGGATCAACTTCATCCGCACCTGGGTGTCGATGTTGGAGAAGGGCTCATCCAGCAGCATCAGCCGTGGCTTGCACACCAGCGCCCGGGCGATGGCCACCCGCTGCTGCTGGCCGCCGGAGAGCTGGTGCGGATAACGCTCCCCCAGCCCCTGCAGATTGACCAGCGCCAACGCCTCGTCAACCTGCTGCTGGCGGGCGCGGCGATCGAATTTGGTCAGACCGAAACCGACGTTGTCGGCCACCGTCAGGTGGGGGAAGAGGGCGTAATCCTGAAAGATCATACCGATGTTGCGCGCCTCGGGCGGCACGCTGGCACCCGGCCCGTCGAGCAGGGTATCGCCGAGGCGAATCGAGCCATCGGCCAGCGGCAGCAGCCCGGCGATGGCCTTGAGCAGCGTGGTTTTGCCGCAGCCACTGGCTCCCAGCAGGCAGACGATCTCGTTGTCTGCCACCGTCAGGGAGAGCTGTTCCAGCACATTGCGGCCGTTATAACGGCAGCTGACATTTTCAACCTGCAAACAGGACAAGGCTGACTTCCTCTCGTTTCTGGCGGTGCGCGGCCTTTTTCAGCGCACCGCATGCAATATCATTGGCCGACGTGGCGACTCAGTGGCCCGGAGTGTCCAGACTGCGGTTGACCCAGATCAGCGGCAACAGTCCCACCAGCACGATGACGATGGCCCCGAGCGCGCCGCGCTCCAGCATCTCGTCCGAGACGAATTGGTAGACGTGGGTCGCCAGGGTATCGAAGTTGAAGGGCCGCAGCAGCAGAGCGGCAGGCAGCTCCTTCATGGATTCGATGAATACCAGCATGGCACCGGCAAACAGACCCCGGCGCACCAGCGGCAGATGAACCCGCCGCAGCATGCCGCCATCCCCTTGCCCCAGAGAGCGGGCCGCCATGTCGAGGCTGGGGGAGATCTTGCCCATGCTGCTCTCCACCGAGCCGATGGCGATGGCCACGAAGCGCACCAGATAGCCGAACACGATGGCGGTGATGGTACCGGTCAGCAACAGCCCCGGCCCCTGACGCCCCAGCCACTCGGCCAGATCGTTGATGGCAAAGTCGAGGGCGGTGAGCGGCACCAGCACCCCGATGGCGAGCACGGTACCCGGCATGGCGTAGCCCATGGCGGCGATGCGCAGGGGCAACAGACTCTTTATCCCGCCATCAAGGCGGCGGAAGAAGCCTAGCAGCAGGGCGATGCCCATCGCCAGCAGAGCGGTCAGCGCCGAGATAGCCAAGCTGTTGCCGGCAAAGCGGACAAACTCCGGTGTCCACGACAACGCGAAGTAGCGCACCCCATAATCGAGCAGGATGACGAACGGCAGGCCAAAACCGGCCAGCACCAGCCCCCAGCACCAGAGACCAGCTAGCCAGCGCCTCATCCCCTTGAGCGGATAGCGCAGCGGCTGCTCATGGCCCATGGACTTCTGGAACACCTGCTGCCGACTGCGCGAGCGGCGCTCCAGCGCGATCAACAGCACCACAACCAGCAACATCAGGCAGGAGAGTTTCGCCGCAGTGGCCAGACTGCCATAGCCGAGCCAGGTGTCGTAGACCGCAGTGGTCAGGGTGTTGATGGCAAAAAAGTGGACAGTGGCGAAATCGGCCAGCGTCTCCATGGCCACCAGCGATACCGCCACCATGATGGCGGGGCGCGCCAGCGGCAGACTGAGGCGACGAAAGCTCTGCCACGGCGTACAGCCGAGCAGGCGGCTGGAGTGGATCAGGCTGACTGACTGCTCGAGAAAAGAGGCGCGGGTCAGCAGATAGACATAGGGGAACAGCACCAGCGCCAGCACCCAGGCGGCGCCGCCAAGGGAGCGAATGGCCGGAAACCAGTAATCGGCCGGACTGTTCCAGCCAAAGAGTGCTCGCAACCCGGCCTGTAGCGGGCCCGAATAGTCGAGCAGGTCGGTATAGACGTAGGCGACGATATAGGAGGGCATGGCCATTGGCAGCATCAAAGCCCACTGCAGAGCGCGCCGCCCCGGCACCTGACACATGGCCACCAGCCAGGCGGTGGGTACGCCAAACAGCAGGCTGAGCAGCACCACGCCGACCACCAGCCCCAGGGTATTGCCCAAATAATCGAGCAGCACGGTATCGGCGAGGTGGCGAAAGAGATCTCCCTCAGCCGAGAAGGCAGAGAAAAGCAGGGCTATAACCGGTAAACCCAGCAGCAGGGCGATGGCCCAGCTGCCGGTCATCCATCCAAAATTTTTCATGAGACCACAGATGTTGATGGGGCCGTTGGCCCCATCTGATTACAAATCGAACTTCACTTCATCCAGCAACTGCAAGGCGTCCTTGCGGTGCTTGGCGTAATCGCTGACCGGTAGTGCGTCAGACTTGAAACTGCCCCAGGACTTGACCATGGCGGAAGGCTCGACTCCGGCCTTGACCGGATATTCGGCGTTCACGTCTGCATACATGTGCTGGGCGGTGTCACCAGCCAGAAACTCCATCAGCTTCTGGGCCTCGGCCTTGTTCTTGGCATATTTGGTCATGGCCACGCCGCTCACGTTGACGTGGGCACCGCGGTCAGCCTGGTTCGGGAAGTTGATATAGACCGCATCCGCCCAGGACTTCTGCGCCGGATCTTTCAACATGGCGCCCAGATAGTAGCTGTTGCCGAGCGACACGTCACAGATACCATCCTTGATCGCCTTGACCTGATCCCGGTCGTTGCCCTGCGGCTTGCGCGCCAGGTTGGCCTTGACCCCTTCCAGCCAGGTTTTGGTCTCGGCCATGCCGTGATGGGCAATCATGGAGGAGACCAGCGCCACATTGTACTCATGCTTGCCGCTGCGGGTGCAGATTTTTCCTTTGAATTCAGGCTTGGCCAGATCTTCGTAGCTGATGGTGTCGAGCTTGCCGAGGCGATCCTTGCTGGAGTAGATGGCGCGAACCCGGGTGGTCAGGGCGAACCAGCGATTCTCCGGATCACGATAGATAGCGGGGATGTTCTCCTGCAGGATCTTGCTATCCACCGGCTGCACCAGCCCTTTGTCCACCAGATCGGTCAGACGGCTGATATCAACGGTCAGCATCAGGTCGGCCGGAGATAGCTTGCCTTCCCGCTCCAGACGCTCGTTCAATCCCTCTTTGGCGAACACCACGTTCACCTTGATGCCAGATTCCTTCTCGAACTGCTGGATGATGGGCTTGATCAGCTCATCCTGCCGGTTGGAGTAGACATTCACTTCCCCGGCCGCCAATGCCGACTGAGCTGCCAACGCAGAGAAAGCCAGTGCCAACATCTTCATTTTCATCATCCATTCCTTGATTAGCTATACAGAGTGATAACGATTTCCGTTTGCATTCTGCATACATCTTATAAGCGGATCAAGAAAGCTCGCCGTCGCCACATCACATATTTAATCGCCCATAAATGAAAAGGGCCGGATGGAATCCCATTCGGCCTCTTCTGAGCAAAACGTTATGTTGATCAGGCTTCAATAAGCGCTCACTCCATCGGGATTCCCCGAGATCGGGAGGTCAACAGATCTGTACGTCACGGATGCGGTTCATCACAGCGCCTCGTCGTCACTCTCGCCGGTACGGATGCGCACCGCTTGCAGCAAGTCGTAGACAAAAATCTTGCCGTCGCCGATCTTGCCGGTATAGGCCGCCTTGCAGATCGCCTCGATCACCCCTTCCACGTTATCATCGGCGGTAGCAATCTCCAGCTTCACCTTGGGCAGGAAGTCGACCTGATACTCGGCTCCCCGGTATAATTCGGTGTGTCCCTTCTGGCGGCCAAATCCCTTGACCTCGGACACGGTCAGCCCTTCCACCCCCAGGTTGGCAATAGCCTCGCGGACATCGTCCAACTTGAACGGTTTGATAATCGCACTAATCAGCTTCATCTGGTTGCTCCCAATCCATGGTGTGTCATGAATCGGGTTTCAATTCTTATGCCAAGTATTTTTATTGTTTTATTTCATATAGATAGAGTTTAATGCCTGCGCCATTCGTCAGGCACATCCCCATAACCGGCCAGCACGCCCCATAATGAGGCACCATGCTGCAGCGGTCAGCGGGTATGCACCAAACAAGAGCAAAACAGCATGTTAGTTATCTCCAACAGCGTCACGATTCCCTGGCATGAGTTGCAATTTCAGACCATGCGGGCACAGGGCAACGGTGGACAGCACGTCAACAAGACCGACTCCGCCGTCTGGTTGCGCTTCGATTACCGCAACTCTCCCAGCCTGACGCCCCTCTACAAGGAGGGTCTCGACAAGCTGAGCGATAGCCGGGTACACGATGGCTTTATCCTGATCCGGGTCGAGAGCCATCGCAGCCAGGACATGAACCGCAAGGAGGCGATGAACCGCCTGGTGGAGTTGCTGAAGAAGGCCGCCTGGCGCCCCAAGGCCCGCCATGCCACCAAGCCGACCCGCAGCTCCCAGCGCAAACGGGTCGATGCCAAAAAGCGCAAGGGGGATATCAAATCCGCCCGCGGCAAACCGGTTCTGGACTGAGCCAACCCCCAACTCCCAAAGGATGTCAGCCGATGAGATACAGTTTTTGCGACAGCGCCCGCGGCCCGCTGCTGGTCGCCATCGATCAGGATGGCCTGCGCTATGTGGAGTTCGTGCAGGGGGAGCAGCCGGTAACTCCGACCGATGAGTGGCTGCGTGATGACCTGGCTCTTGCTCCTTTCGTCGAGCAGTTCACCGCCTATTTCGCCGGAAAATTGCAGCAGTTCGATCTGCCCATGGCAACGAAGGGCACCCCGTTTCAACAATCGGTGTGGAACGCTTTGTGCGATATCCCCTATGGCGAGACCGTCAGCTATCTCGAGATTGCCCAGGCTATCGGCAATCCCAAGGCTGTGCGGGCGGTAGGCGCTGCCAATGGCCGCAATCCGCTGAGCATCATAGTACCCTGCCATCGGGTGATCGGACGCAGCGGCGATCTGACCGGCTATGCTGGCGGCATTCCCATCAAGCGCTGGTTGCTGGCTCTGGAACAGACAGGCACAACATTCGAGCTGGCCCCATGACACGATGAGCCCCCGTGGAGAGGGAATGGACAATATCGTGGCCAGAATGAAAAGGCTTTCTGCCAGTGGCCACGCTTTGCTGACAAGATGAACAGAAAATGAAGAATCGCCTCAGAACTACTTCAGATTGAGCTTGGCATGATGGCTCCATACTTGAATGGCACGGCTCATTCGCTGATTCAAGTAGCACCCATGTGACGCTTCCAATCTGTCTTTTCCCCGCGCCTCCTCTGAGGCGCTTTTTTTGTGCCGACACAACAGGCCACCACCCGGGTTGAGTGGCCTGAACGCCACAAAATCTGCACCAGCCCAAAAACCACGAGGCGAAGGATCATCCTTCGCCTCTGACGTAACAGCTGGCTACTCGCTCTGGGGCAGGAACTGCAGCTCCGGCGCCGAGGAG